>MWFF01000196.1 GCA_002071485.1 Verrucomicrobia bacterium ADurb.Bin006
ACCCGGCTGCACTCGCCCCAGAATGCGAAAAACAAAGGGAAAATAACTCCAGTCGTTTGTGAGACACTACACTAGGAACCTTTGGACTCGCCAGGCGACGTCGGGATGATCAGCATCGGGCGTGATCTGGAATCCTCTCGAACAAAGGTTCCTGCTGGTTGGCCTGCTATTGCTGCTGGGTCTGGGTTGTGCCGCGCCGCGCCCAGTCACGCCGCGGGTTGACTCGCCTCCCGCGCCATTCATTCGGGCGGCCCATCGCTCCGATGGCACTGCGGCGCTCGAGGTTGCTTTGAGGGCCTTCAAACCGGCGCGCGGACGCGGCCCGACGCTCTGGCTCGTGGGTGTGACGCATCTCGGGACAACGGACTATTATGGGAGGCTTCAGCGTTTCCTCAACGCACAGGATTTGGTGCTGTTCGAGGGTGTGGGGGCGACAAACAAGTCGTTCGCGCTTCAGCGTGAGGCCGGCTTCAACCTCCAGGCCGCGCTGGCCAAGGCCTTGGGGCTCGAATTCCAACTGCACGCGATCGATTACACCCCGCGGCATTTCCAAAACAGCGACCTGTCCGTGGCGGAACTGGCGCGCATTTTTGCCAATTCCTCGCCAGGCACGCAAGACACCCCAAGCCCGCAAGGCGCGTCAGGCAGCGAACCTCGATCCGGTGAACGGGGCGGCGCCGAGTTTGACCATCTGCTGGCGGCGATGCAGGGGACCGGCTTTCTCGGCGCGATGGCGCGGGTCACCGTTGCGCTGCTCGAGGCCAGTCCGCGGCTCCAGGCGGCCATGCAAGTCGTGCTCATCGAGGTTCTCTCGGGTCTGCCGAACGATCTGCCACAGATGCCCGGCTTGCCTCCGGGCTTTCAGAATCTGCTCAGGGTCCTCATCGAAGAGCGGAATGAGAAGGTGATCGAGGATGTGCGCCGCGCTCTCGAAGCCAAAGACCCCCCGCGGTCGATCGCAATCTTCTACGGTGCGGGGCACATGACGGACCTCGAAGAACGCCTGCGGTCCACCCTCGAGTATCGCCCCGCCGTCGAGCGCTGGATGACGGCCTTGGCGGTCAACCCCGAGCGCTCAGCGCTCAACGCGCGTCAACTCGACTTTGTGCGGTCCTGGGTCCGCGGCCGCATGGGCGAGTTGCAGCGCGCCCCGTAGCCATACCGAAACCTTCTGGGGCGACGACGACGCCGATATCCGGGCTGTTGTATTCGAGCTTTCGTCCGGACAGTTTCTGTGTGGCATTCGTCACGGTGCTGAATCTGCGGACGGCGGCCTGCTGGTTGCTGGTGGCCGATTCCGCCTTCGTCGGGACCATTGTCGTCAGACAGCGTGGCGACCGACGAAGCCGACAAAGGTCGCGGCCAAGACGGTGTTGTTGCGAACCCCATTCTCATTTGAATTGGTGTGCCAGAATCGCACGGGTGATTCACGGCAAGCGGCATGCAGAGCTTGAATGCGCAAGGGAGCCATGAACCAAAAACGTTCAACGCTCAACGCTCGACGTCCACCTCTGACCTCTGACCTTTCAACGTTCCGCTCGCCAGCGGGCAGAGCCCGATGTTAGAGAAGCGGCTTTTTGAGGATGAATACGACCCGAGAGATCCGACGTCACTTTGCAAGCGACAATTACGGAGGCATCTGTCCCGAGGCCTGGGCGGCCCTCGCCGAGGCCAACAGCGGCCACGCCGTCAGCTACGGCGAAGATGCCTGGACGGCCCAGGCGGCCGACCTGATCCGTGATGTGTTCGAGATGGCCTGCGAGGTGTTCTTCGTTTTCAACGGCACGGCCGCCAACTCCCTCTCGATCGCCTCGCTCGGCCATTCATACCACAGCATTCTCTGCCACGAAATCGCACACGTCGAAACCGACGAATGCGGCGCGCCGGAGTTCTTCTCGAACGGAATGAAGGTCCTGCTCATGCCGGGCTCGAACGGCAAGCTCGATCCGTGCGCCATCGAGCGCATGGTCGACAAGCGCGCCGATATTCACTACCCCAAGCCCCGGGCCGTGAGTGTGACGCAGGCGACCGAAGTCGGGACTGTCTACAGCGTCGAGGAACTCAAGTCCATTTGGGCCAAGACAAAACAGTGCGGCCTCAAGCTGCACATGGACGGGGCGCGCTTCGCCAACGCCGTGGCGTCGCTCGGGGTGAAGCCGAAGGAAATCACCTGGCAGACCGGCGTGGATGTTCTCTGTCTGGGCGGGACGAAGAACGGCATGCATGTCAGCGAGGCGGT
Source organism: Verrucomicrobia bacterium ADurb.Bin006 (assembly GCA_002071485.1). Lineage (GTDB taxonomy): Bacteria > Verrucomicrobiota > Verrucomicrobiia > Limisphaerales > J093 > MWFF01. Next base: position 2,240 of record MWFF01000196.1, read on the forward strand.
GGTCTTCTTCAACCGCGAACTGGCGGCGGAGTTTGATTACCGATGCAAACAGGCGGGCCAGCTCTATTCGAAGATGCGCTTCATGGCGGCCCCGTGGGTCGGGATGCTCAAGGACGGCGCATGGCTGCGCCACGCGGCCCACGCCAATGCCATGGCCGAATTGCTCGAGACCGAACTGGCCCAACTGCCCGAAGCCCGCATCCTTTTTCCGCGTCAGGCGAATTCGCTCTTTGTCGAACTGCCGCCGTCCGTGATCGAGGGCCTCCACAAAGCCGGCTGGAGATTCTACACGTTCATCGGGCAGGGGGGATGTCGATTCATGTGCGCCTGGGACATCCGCGAGGAAGATGTCCGGGCCCTGGTCGCAGACATCAAACGCCTGATCGGATGAGATGCCCCGTCAAATGCAGGCAACAGCGCCGTCTGACGACGACGGCTGGCGTTTGGGCATTCTCGATGCTTGTCGATGTGGCTGCAGGGCCTTGATCGTGCACCATCGATTTGTCCAGGGAGAACATCCTTGCCGCTTCATGCCGCTCGCCACAGATCGATCCAGTGTGCGATGAAGCGCGCGATGAAGTGTGCGATGAGTGCGCGCTGACTCCGATATGTGCTGACCGTTCATGCGGCAATCAGCGCGGGCTTGGCAACGGAGCCTGGTTTGCCCATACTCGATCCATGCGCGACACCTCGCTTGAATTCCTGAAGACACTCGTGAACACGCCGAGTCCGTCGGGTCATGAGGCGCGCGGACAACGCGTCTGGCTCGACTACGTGGGCGCTTACGCCCAGGAGACGTTCTCGGACGCCTACGGCAACTGCGTGGCCGTCTTGAACAAGGGCGGTTCGCCACGCCTCATGCTCGCCGCGCATGCCGACGAAATCGCGCTGACCGTCAACTACATCGATAAGGAAGGATTCCTCTACGTTCGTAAGCTCGGGGGCGTAGATGCGATTGTCGCGCGCGCCCAGCGCGTCGTCGTCCATACCCGCAACGGTCCGGTCCGGGGCGTCATCGGCAACGTCGCGCCGCACCTGACCAAGCTGGACAAGGAACACAAGGTGCCGGAGATCGGCGACCTGTTTCTGGACATCGGCGCGGCGGATCGCAAGGAGGCGGAGCGGTTGGTGCAGATTGGCGACCCTGTCACACTGAGCGACGAATTCGAATTGCTGCGCAACGACTTGGCTGTCGCCCGCGCGTTCGACAACCGGGTCGGGACTTTCGCGGTGGCCGAGGCGCTCCGACTCCTTGGGGCGAATCGCCGCAAGCTCAAAGCGGAAGTGTGCGCGGTGTCGAACATCATGGAGGAGGTGGGGCTCCTGGGCGCGCGCCAGATCGCGTATTCGCTGAAGCCGGATGTGGCACTGGTTGTCGACGTCACTCATGCGACCGACTGCCCGACCGTCAGCCGGCAACTCCACGGCGACATCCGGATTGGCAAAGGACCCACCCTGACCCACGGGGGATGCAACCATCCCGAGGTGATCGCCCGGCTCGAACAGGTCGCCAAAAAGAAGAACATAAAACTCCAGCACGAGGCCATGTCCGCCAGCAGCGGAACGGACACCGACGTCATCTTCTGGACGCGCGGCGGCATCGCCAGTGGGCTCATCAGCCTGCCCAACCGGTACATGCATTCTCCCGTCGAACTCGTCAGCCTCAAGGATCTCGAGAAAATCCCCGAACTCATGGCCGCTTTCGCGCTGTCGCTCGAACGCGGGGAACAGTTCAAGGTCCGCATCTGAGCCCCCTTTCCCCCCGGATCGACCGGGCTGAATTGAGCCTTCAGATGTCCATGCACCATCGGATCGGTCTGCGGCAATCGTCGCTGTTTCTCCTCTTCCTGCTTGTTCTCAGCGGGTCCGTCGTTCGAGGTCGCGTTCGGGCAGCCGATGGGGTTTGGGAATCCGTGGGCGTGCGTTGCGGCATCTCGTCGCACTCGTCGGCAAACCGCTTCATCCAAACCGAACTGTGGGCCGCCTGGAATCTCACGGACCTCCTGGACATCGGACGCAAGTGGTCCCTGCAATTCCAGTTGGACAGTTCCGCCGGCTGGCTCAGCGGGCGGGGTGCGGATGCTTTTGTGGGCGGGGTGGGACCAGCGCTGGAGATCGGACGCGAGCGCCTGCCGATCTCTTTGCGCGGGGGCGTCAGCCCGACGTTCCTGTCCCGCGATTCATTTGGCAACAAGGACTTTGGTATCCTGTTCCAACTGACAAGCCACGTTGGAGTCGAAGTCCATGTGCTGCCGCGTGTCGACATCGGCTACCGATTCCAACACATGTCCAATGCCGGTCTCGGCCTCCACAATCCCGGCTTGAATCTCCACATGTTCAGCCTGAGTTACGCGTTCTAGTCAGGTGCTGTTATCCCCAGACCCAGCAACGGCAGCAGGTCGCGGCTCTCGGGCACGCCATAGTTGAAGATGATGAATCCGCCTGTTCGATGCCGGCGTGCGATCTGGATTTGTGCAATCGTGCGGTCGACGCCGAATTTGGACGACGAGGCGCTGACGCCAATCCCGGGATAGCAGGGGACCGAGCCGGCCCATTGGACCTGCTGCGCCAGCATGTTCTCGAAATTCCGGTCGCTCGGCGTGTAGTTCATCGGGCAGACGAAGTCGAGATAGCCCCGCTCGCACCAGAGTTTCCAGTCCTGTCCGATGCTCGCACGGTCCGTCGTCCAGCGGGGGAACACGGCTGCGGAGATTTTGATCTTCGGCTTGATGGCGCGAGCCTGCTCGCTGACTGCCTTGACGACGGCGGTGATGTGGCCGCGGCGCCATTCGAGCCACTGTTCGTGCAGCGGGCTGCGGGCAAGCACGTCGGCCGGCCAGTTCCCGAGCGTGGTCCGGGCGGCCTGCTCGAACCGCTGACGGCATCCGGCACAGAAACAGTGCTCGCTGTCGGGATACCGGATGTAATCGAAATGGAGCCCGTCCACATCGTAACGGCGCGCGACTTCGAGCATCGACTCGATTTCCAGTTTCTGGTTGTCAGGGTGGGATGGACAGAGCCACGATTCCTCCTTTCCCTCCCGACTCGATTGCAGCCGTCCGGCCGTTCGTATCTGGTCGACAAACTCCTTGGGCGCGGCATGGCCGAGGTTCCAATTGACCTTCCAGACGTGGACCTGGACGCCGTGCTTGCGCGCCGCGGCCACGCACTCGGCGATCTGGTCGCCGCGCTGTGCGACAGACGGCGCAACGGGGAGAATCGCGCTTTGGTAGAACGCGACGCCTCCCCAGAGCATGTTGGGGACAACCGCCGTAAAGCCATTCGTTGCCAGACGGCGGATCGCTTCGTCCCAGGCGATGCCATCGACCCCGAAGGCGCTGTGGCACCAGAACGCCCGGAACTCGCCCGGCAGCGAGCGCTGGGCCAGGCAATAGGCCCGTTCGAGTTTCTCCGAAGCCAGCACGACCGCGTCCAAGGCCTCCGCATAGCGCCCTTCGGCGGCGCGTTTGCGCGAGACTTCGCGCGACTGCTCCGTTTCGGCCAAAGCTTCGACCGTGCGCGCGTTCCCTCCGGCGAGGCGCCTGATGCCTTGGATCGCCTCGTCGTACGACCTGAATTCCCCGATTGTTCCGAGACGCTCAAGGCCCGCTTCAACCGCCCGTCGCCAAAGCTCAGGGACCAGGTGGCCTGCCATCGCCAACAGCATCCGGCGTTTGTTGGCCGCATCGTCGGGCAACATCACATGCGTCATCACAAGCCCGTTGGCTGAGCCGACAACGGCGGCATGACCGGTCGGCTGATCCTGGTCGTCGATCCATTCGGCAAGGACGCGGCCCGAGCCTGGAACCGGCTTGGAAACGCTGATGTTCCAGGATTTCTGGCCGACGACGGGCGGCGCGCCCGGAAGGGCGCCTTTCTCAAACCGCATAGCCGAGAAATGGCCGGGGCGGGGAGCGCTGATGTGCTGGCCGCCTTCAACTCCCAGGACAGGCCGCAACGCCCCCGGCACGACGTAGAAGACCAGGAGCTTGCCGCCGCTTCGGACATACGCGATGAGTTCGTCCGCCGCGCGGTCCGGAAGCGAAGGGTTGTGCGGGAGAATCACCAGCTTGACCCCGCGCAACCGTTCGGCGGTGACATCGAGGTCGCTGACAACGGCGCATCCGAGATCGGATGCCTGCAGGGCCTGTGCGACGGCTTCAGTGAACCGCTCGACGCTGCGCGCTTCTCCCGACGATACTCGTGCGATCGATTCGCCCCGCACGACGGCAATGAGGGCGTCGTCCCCCAGCACGCCCGTTTCGCGCAGGTCGCTGAAGTAGAGATCGGTGTTCCGATCCTGCCCGCGCCAGGCCGAGAATCGGATGGCGCTGATCCGTCCCCAGCCGGCAGGCTCTCCCTCGCTGGTCGTGGCGGATTTGTCGATTGTGATCACATTCCAGCCGTTGGTGGTCTCGGGAAAGAAAGCGGCATGATACCACCCGCCGCCGCTCTGGAAGTAGAGGCTGAAATACGAGACCGGCGAGGGGTCGCCGCACCAGAGCTTGAATTGGACGCCCCGACACGCACTCAGATCGAGTTTGACTTTCCGATCCCAGGACGCCCGCTCGTGCGTCGTGCCCTGAAAGTTGCAGGGGAAATGCAGGACCTTGTGGCCTTCGATGGTGGCGACTCGAGGTGGAGGCGATCCGGCCATGGGCGCCCAGGCGGCCTGCGCGGCTTTGGCGTCGGCGTACTCGCCGGACTCGATGATCCCCGCATGCGCGAGAGACGCGACCAAAGCGACCAGGGCGGACAGTGATTTCAGATGCATAACGCGAAGAGTCTACCGGCCAGGGCGTGAGAACGTCCAGCTTTGCCGGGGCGATGTCATCGAGTGGCTCTCGATATCAAGGAGTACTACAACGCGTCGTGGCCGCTGTCGGAGAATCTGTTCCTCGCGGCTGTCGCAGTCGACGAAATTCCACAAACTGCGATTGGAGTTGTATTCCAGTTGCAGGCCGCGTTTTGATAGGGGCCGAGACGCATCGAAGCCCATGAACACGGAACAACTCTATCAGGAACGTTTCAACCGTTACGTGACGGCGCTGCGCAACGAGAAGCCGGATCGGGTGCCCATCCGGCCTTTCGTCGCCGAATTCACTGCCAAGTACGCCGGCTACACGTGTCAGGATGTGGCCCATGATTACCCCAAGGCATTCGAGGCCGCGATCAAATGCGCGAAGGACTTCGACTGGGACGCCGTCGTACCCAACATGGTCTATGTCTGGACCGGTCTGGCCCAGGCGATGGGGCTGCGCTACTACGGCATCCCGGGCATTGGCATCCCGCATACGGTCGGCTTCAACTACATCGAGCCGCCGGAGGATAAGGCCTTCATGAAGGCGGACGAATACGATGCGTTGATCGACGATCCGACCGGTTTTCTCTATAATGTCTGGTTCCCGCGTGTTTCGACCGAGGCGAACCGCATCGGAGAGCCTTCGACCTACCGCAACAACCTGGCATTCGTGAAGGGCGCGATGGCCATGCTCGCCTACTTCTATGCGTTCGGCCCGCAGACGGCCCGGTTGCGGACGGAGTGTGGCACCGCCTCGGCCATTGCGGGCATTTTCAAGGCCCCATTCGACATCATTGCCGACAAGCTGCGCGGGTACGTGGGGCTGACACTCGACATGCAGACCCAGCCCAAGAAGGTGCTTCAGGCATGTGAGGCGCTCATGCCTCACCTCTGCCACATCGGCCTGGCGACCTCGGACCCCAACAAGCAGGTGCCGATCGGATTCTGGATGCACCGCGGGTGCGTGCCGCTTGTCAATCCGGCCCAGTACGCCTCGCACTATTGGCCGACGCTCAAACCTATCATCGAGGAATTCTGGAAGAACGGACGCCAGACTCTGTTCTACGCCGAGGGCAAATGGCACCATCACTTCGATTCGTTCCGCGAACTGCCCGAACGCAGCATCGTGTTCCACTGCGATCGGGACGACATCTTCGAGGCCCATCGCCGACTCCATGACAAATTCTGTCTGAGCGGCGGGATACCGAACGGGTTGCTCAGCTACGGGAAACCGGATGAAGTGCGGGCCTTCTGTACCCGTGTGCTCGAGGAGGTGGCCGCGGAGGGCGGATACATCATGGATGCCGGCGCCATCATGCAGGACGACACCAGCATCGAGAACGTGCGGGTGATGACCGATGTCTGCCGCGAGAAGGGCATCTACTCGGCCGGTTCGTATGCCTCGCCAACTGCCACCCCGCCCGCCGACGTGCCTGCGTCGGTGGCGGACCGCGCGAAACTCGGCGGACTGGCGGGACGCCCTGCGCCCCGGGTTGCACCCGGTGTGTGCTATCCGTGGGAGGAAAAGGCCGCCCAGTTGCCCCCGATCACGGGCGATCCGGCGATGGTGCGCCGAGTGTGGGAAGAGATCGACGGCATGGGCAACATGTTCATCTGGCAATGTCTGCTGAGTTTTTAGGCCTCAATAGAGGCATTCTCCGGCACGCATCCTCGCGCCGGCAGCCTCCATTGACCGAAACCAGGGCACGGGCCACCGCGCGCTGCGGATCGATGTAGAAATCGCCCGCGGGACAGCACAGGCCTTCGGGGGCAACTTCGACTACACGTCGCAAATTCGGATTGCCTGGCGCAGCGACGCGATCGGGTCGGAGCGTTTCGGAATGAACTCCTGACCGACGAATCCCTTGTATCCGGTGGCGACGATCGCCCGCATGACAGCCGGGTAGTAGATTTCCTGGGTCTCGTCGATTTCGTTGCGGCCCGGGTTGCCGCCGGTGTGGTAATGGCCGATATAGGGGTTGTAATCGTTGATCGAGCGGATCAAGTCGCCCTCCATGATCTGCATGTGGTAGATGTCGTAAAGGAGCTTGAGCCATTCGGAGCCGACCTGTTTGCAGAGTTCGACGCCCCAGACGGTGTGATCGGCCATGTAATCCTTGTGATCCACCTTGCTGTTGAGCAACTCGAGAATGACCGTGACCTTGTGTTTCTCGGCGATTGGGACGAGCTTCTTGAGGCCAAGTGCACAATTCTCGAGGCCTTCCGCGTCGGACATCCCGCGGCGATTGCCCGAGAAGGTGATGATGTTTGGGAAGCCGAACTGAGCCACCTGCGGGATCATCCGCTCGAAGCCCTCGAGCAGCTTCGCGTGGTGCTCGACCCGATTCCATCCGTACCCAATGCTGTCCGGACCGTTGCACATGGCGCAGACCAGTCCGTGCTTCTTGACCACCGGCCAGTCGTCCGGTCCGAGGAGTTCCACCGACTCGATGCCGATCTCCTTGCACGCGGCGCACAGGGCATCGAGACTGGTTTTGCCATAGCACCACCGCGACACCGAGTGCCGGATGTTGCCTTTGAGCCCGGCCGCACCGCCCTCGGCGGCCAGAGCGGTCGATGTCCATTGCGCCGCACCGACGAATGCGGCGCTGCCTGCGAGGGTCTTGAGCACGGAACGGCGTGAGAGGTGTGTATTCATAAGAAGACTGGAATCATAGCGTCTGCCAACACGATGTCATCGTCGGGAGGTATTCAACCCAATGCGCGCGCGCCGTCAACCTGCAATCGCGACACCTGCAACCACGCAGTGCGTCTGACGGTTGTTGGTATTCTGTCGCCCGGTGAGGGCACCGGGCCCTGCGTGCCCTGCCTGCGCCGCAAAGCGCGGCGGTCTGCCTGCCGTGTCGGGCACGGCACAGGCAGGCACGACAGGTCCCACGCAGCGCAGACTCCATTCCCACCGGCAACTCGCGGATGCGCCGGCAATCGCGCGCGCGCCTCGTCATGCCAGAAGCTCGGCCGGCGCCACCTCGATCGCGTCGGCCAGCTCCTGCGGGATCGGCCTCGCCTTGAGCTGGCCGTCGGACGCGTGCGTCACGCAGACGACGGTCAGAACGCCGCGCGCCGCCTCGACGGACGGCTCGGCGGTGAGGTTGCGGAACTTGACCAGGTAGCTGAGCACCTTGGCCTTCTTCATGCGGACCAGCAAATGGACCTCGACCAAATCCTCGAATCGCAGAGGTGACCGATAATCGCAGGAGACGTGGACGCGAGGGAACCCGAGCGGGGGATCGAAACGCCGCATCATGATGGAATAACCAAGCGACCGGAAGAAGGCGTGTTCGGCGCTTTCCATGTAGCGGAAGAAATTCGAGAAATGGACGATGCCGGCCGCATCGGTTTCCGAGAACTCGACGCGCCTCTGAAGTTTGATTTCGAAAGCCATGGATGCGAATCTTCGACCGTGTCCTGTGACGGACCGTTAGGCAAGGGGTTCAAGAGGCCGATGCCAAGCGCTGGGACAACCGGAGCATGGCGTCGGCTCCCGATGCGATCGAGTAGGCGGTATGGGCGGCGCGCCAACCGATCTCGCCCAGCGCCCGGCAGCGCGCCGGATCGAGCAACAGATTCTCGATGGCCTGCGCTAGGGCCCGATGGTCGCCCGCGGCACAGACCACACCGCCGCCCGTCGCCTGGACAATCTCGGGAAAGGCCGCGTGGTTGGGCTGCACCACCGGCACCCCGGAGGCCAGTGCCTCGATCAGGTACATTCCAAAGGCCTCGCCGTAGAGCGCCGGAACCGAAAACACGGTCAGGGATCTCAGGAATGCGATCTTTTCGGAGCGAGGCAGGTTCGGATGGAACTCGACATCAGCCAGCAGGCCGCTGGCCCGCAGTCGCGCGCGCATATCCTCGACGAAGGCCTCATCGGTCGGCCCGCACCCTCCGCCCACCTTCAGCCGGAGTGTTGGCACACGCGCGCGGCGTCGGATCGCGATGAACGCGTCGATCAGCGTGTCGAGGCCTTTCTCCGGGCACATGCGGGCGAAGTAGCCGAGGATAGGGGTGTCGCCCGAAGGCACGATCCGCGGCCCGCCAGTCGTGAGCCGTGCGACATCAGGCGCGGAGGCGGACGTCTGGTCTGTGGACTGCGGCGCTTCGGAGGTCTGGGGATGGGCGGCAGGCGGGACGGGGTAGCCTTCGAGATTGATCGCAGTCGGAACCACCTCGATGCGGTCCGCCGCTATCCCCAGACGCGCGCGCATCCGATCCGCGAAGTAACGGCTTGGGGCAACGAACAACTCGATGTCAGCCGCCCGAGCGGCGAGGGTCTTCCAGATCTCGGCGCGCCACGGCTCGGGCATGCTGTCGAGAAAACTGTCTTCGCCGGCCAGCAGGCAGACCACTGGAACGCCGAGGTCGCGTCGGATCCGGCGAGCGGCTCCGATCAGCAACGCATTGGACAGACAGACCACATCCGGCTTGGGCTGAGCGCGCAGCCAGACGATGAACTCATCCAGATTGCGCGCCTGGTTACCTTCCTCGCCGCGCAGCATCGACAGTGTCAAATCCGCCACGTCACGCGCCCGCGTTTTGGCAACGAACCGGCCCGTCCAGCGGAGCAGGGCAGGGGAGGCCAGCCACCGGCGCAGCCAAGCGGGCGCTGAGCGGAAAAGCGGCGTCTTGTGGTCGAGGTAGACATTGATTCCGCCAAAGAAGACGGGGGTCCCCGCGCTCAGGTCGGGCTCGTCCAGGGTCAGCGGCAGGTAGAGCGGCACCATGATTGCGGTGTGGCCGCGCCGGCGATACTCGGCGACCAGGGCGTTATCGCGCAGGCAGTTCCCGCAGTACATGCCGCCCGCGCCTGGGGTGAGCTGGATGATGTTCACAGTCCGATCCGAAGCGAGCCCGTCTTCGCGTTTCGGGATATCATGCGGACGACTCTGGCCCGCGGCAGGGCGAAAGGCAAGCGCGTGCACCGCCGCGGCGCGTATCTCGGTGCATCGCCAGATACACGGCGCGCATCTTCCGATGACCGCGATTTCCGCTTTGATTAGCAAACGGGGATTTCATTCCCCATCTGGGGTTTCCATGCCGCGTTCGGGCGTCGTGTAGTTGAACGTGGCGGAGCCTCGATAATGCACGAGATCAAGGCGCGGTTGATAGGCCTTGGCCTCGCCATCGAATCGCCCGTCGCCGCCGGTAATCGGGGCCAAGTAGTTGGACTCGGTCGGTTCCTAAACTCCGTCGCCATCACTGACAATACGATTGCTCCAGCGACACGCCGCCCAAGGGGACCAGCGATCCCGCTCCCGTCTCCAGCCGCCCATCACGAAGACCCGGCGCCTTGACCCGGGCCTGCGCGGGCTCGCCCCGCCGAAGCGCAAGCACCAAACCCGCATACGGTCTGTCTTCGAGGTGTGTCTTTGGAGGCTGACCGACCGCGATCGGGAGGGTGCTCGATGACCGGCGAAACCTCACGGGCGGCAACGAGGTCATCGAGAGGCGGGGACCCCGACGTTGTTCATACTTGAGCGCTCCCATCTCCGATCCCCGAACTCCGATCACCGAACTGCCAGATTGAATCTTCTTGCTGCATCGGAGCAGCGCGGCAAGATTGGTGAGGGTTCTGTCGATTCTAATGGATGTTATGAGGCAATACTACACCGACATCGTCCAGACCGTCGGGCGCACGCCGCTGGTGCGCCTGAATCGCCTGGCCGCCGGACTGGACGCAACCGTTCTGGTGAAGTGCGAGTTCTTCAATCCGCTCGGGAGCGTGAAGGACCGCATCGGGGTGGCCATGATTGAAGACGCCGAGCGTCGAGGCGTGCTCAAGCCCGAGAGCGTGATCATCGAGCCGACGAGCGGCAACACGGGGGTCGCCCTTGCCTTTGTCGCCGCGGCCAAGGGCTACAAGCTCATATTGACGATGCCCGACACGATGTCCCTCGAACGTCGGACCTTGTTGGCGATGCTCGGGGCGCGCCTGGTATTGACACCCGGAGTCGAAGGCATGCGCGGGGCGATTGCGCGGGCGGAGCAACTGGCGCAGGAGACGCCCAAAGCCTGGATGCCGCAGCAATTCGAGAACCCGGCCAATCCGGACGTCCATCGCAGGACCACCGGTGAAGAAATCTGGCAGGATACCGACGGCCTGATCGACTTCTTTGTGGCAAGCGTGGGAACGGGCGGCACGCTGACAGGCTGCTGTGAGGCCATCAAACCGCGGCGTCCGGGTTTCCAGGCCATTGCGGTCGAGCCCAAGGACTCGCCGGTCATATCGCAGACCCTGGCGGGCCAGCCGCTCGCGCCGGGTCCGCACAAGATTCAGGGGACCGGCGCCGGATTCGTGCCCAAGAACCTGCGCCTGAAAGACGCGCAGGGAGCGCCTCAGATCACCGAATGCATCCAGGTCACGAATGACGATGCGTTCGCCATGGCGCGTCGGTTGGCGAAGGAGGAGGGGATTCTGGCCGGGATTTCGTCAGGCGCGAACGTCTGGGCTGCGCTCGAAGTCGCCGCGCGTCCTGAAAACAAGGGTAAACTCATCGTGACTGTGGCCTGTTCGACCGGCGAGCGTTACCTGAGCACCCCGCTGGCGGCCGAGGCGCGGGCGTCGGTCGGGGCCTAGCCCACATATTTCACACCTCGATGGTGCACAGAGCACTCAGACTTCGCAAGAGGACTGCTATGCGGGCTAGCCTTCCGATGTCAATTCCTTCCATTCGCGTGCTGGTGACCGGTGGCGCGGGATTCATCGGATCGCACCTGGCGCAGGCGCTCTGTGAGCAGGGCGCCGAAGTGCTTGTGCTCGACAATCTCAGTTCCGGACTGCGCGCCAATCTGGACTGGCGCCAAAGCTCACACCGCCTTGAATTCGTCGAGGGAGATATACGCGATGAGGCCCTGGTGCGCAGGTGCGTGACGGGATGTCATTGGGTCTTTCATCAGGCGGCGATCGCGTCCGTGCCATACTCGGTGGACCATCCTGCCGAGACCAACAGCCAGAACCTGACCGCCACCCTCAGCCTGCTCGAGGCCGCGCGCGATGCCGGGGTGCGCCGGTTTGTGTTTGCCTCGTCGTCGGCAATTTACGGCGACGGTCCCGATCCGGTGAAACACGAGGGCCTGCCGCCATTGCCTTTGTCTCCGTACGCGCTGCAGAAGTACGCCAGCGAGCGTTACGGTCAACTCTTCCACGCCCTGTACGGAATCGAGACGGTCGGATTGCGGTATTTCAACGTGTTCGGGCCGCGCCAGGTGTTCGATTCGCCGTACTCGGGGGTGATCGCGCGGTTCTGCACGGCGTTCCTCGAGGGGCAGCGACCGACGATCTTCGGCGACGGCCTGCAATCGCGCGATTTCGTCTATGTGAGCGACGTGGCCCTGGCGAATATCCGGGCGGCGATGGCCCCGGCGTCGCGGGTGGCGGGCCGGGTCTTCAACATCGCGGGCGGGCGCTCGGTGTCGTTGTTGGATCTGGTGTCGAGTCTGAACGCATTGACCGCACAGCGGCTCGAGCCGGTGTTCGAGCCCGCCCGGGCGGGCGACGTGCGTCATTCGCAGGCGGACATTGCGGCGGCGCAGGCGGGGTTCGAATTCGAGGCGAGCGTCTCACTCAGCGAGGGGCTCGAGTCCACGCTCGATTTTTATCGGTCGTCACCAGGCAAACAGTAGGATCGCACCGCCCACGATAATTCGGTACCATCCGAACCCGTTGAAAGTGTGGCTTTGCACGAAGCGGAGCAGCCATTTCACGGAAAGAAACGCCGTCACCGCCGAGGCGATCGAGCCGATCAGGACCAGCGACCAGTCGATGTCGAAGCCGGACGGCGTTTCATGGAAGTCCATGAGTTCCTTAACCGCCGCGGCCATGAGGGTCGGCAAGCCCAGCATGAACGAGAACTCGGTCGCCTGTGGTCGCGCCAAACCCATGGCCAGCGCCAACAGAATGGTCGAGCCCGATCGCGACAGCCCAGGGAAAGCTGCTGCCAGCAACTGGCCTCCCGCCACGGCTAGCGCGATCCACCAGGTAACTTCGGTGCCGGGCTTGTGGTTCTTGAGCCATCGTTCGACAAGCAGAAAAAGGACGCCGCCGAGAAGGGTGGCCAGAGCGATGGGCGCGATGGTCTTCGGCAACCGCATGCCCGATTCCTTCAAGAGATAGCCACCCAGAACCGTCAGCGTGAAACCGGCGGCAAGCTTCAGCGTGTAATCGCGCGACTGCGGCTCGCGCCAGTTGCGCGCCAGGCCGACCAGTCTCTTCCAGAACAGCAGCAGCACGGCGACGACGGCGGCGGGCTGAATGATGACGGTGAAGAGGTCAGACCTCAAAAACGGCGAGTCGATCGGCAGCCAGTGTTCTGCCAGCAGGAGATGACCAGTCGAGGAAATGGGCAGAAACTCGGTCACTCCCTCGACAATCCCCAGGATGAGCGCTGCAAGCCAGTTGTCCATGTCGCGTGCTGTTAGACGTGAAAACCGCGGCGCTGGCAAGCGACAAACCAAGAGTATGTCTTGAGTGCCGCCGCGATTCGCCCGATGGTTGCGGCATGCAAGCTCTCTCCGATCTGAGGTGCGCCTCGATGGCGACACTCCTCGTGCTGGCGTCGGCCCAGGCCCTGGCGGCGCCTGCGCCCCCTCCACCCTCTCCGGCCGATCGCGCGCTGTCTCGGTACTTCGCCGCGGAAACAGAGAAGATCGAGCGCGCCTGTCTGTCCGAAATCCACACACTCGAGGATTGGCAGGCACGGCAGGCCGAGTACCGCCGGCAACTTCAGGATATGCTCGGATTGTCGCCCTGGCCGGAGCGAGGGGATTTGCGGAGCACGGTGACCGGCACGATCGAGCACGAGCAGTTCCAGGTCGAGAAGCTGCATTTCCAATCGCTGCCCGGCTTGTATGTGACGGCGAATCTCTATTTGCCAAAGGAGAGGTCGGGCAGGCTGCCGGGCATCCTGTACGTCTGTGGACACAGCCGGGTGGCCACCAACGGGGTGAGTTGCGGCAACAAGACCGGCTATCAGCATCATGGCGCCTGGTTCGCCCGAAACGGCTATGTCTGCCTGACGATCGATACGGTGCAACTGGGCGAAATCGAAGGCCTGCACCACGGCACTTATCGCGAAGGACTTTGGTGGTGGAATGCGCGCGGGTACACGCCCGCCGGCATCGAAACCTGGAATGGCATCCGCGCCCTCGATTACCTGGCGTCGCGTCCGGAGGTCGATCCGGCCCGTTTGGGCATGACCGGACGCTCCGGCGGCGGCGCGTATACTTGGTTCGTGGCCGCGCTGGACGAGCGCGTGCAGGTGGCCGCTCCCGTTGCCGGCATCACCGACTTGCGCAACCACGTGATCGACGGCGTTGTCGAGGGCCACTGCGACTGCATGTACTTCGTCAACGCCCATCGCTGGGATTATCCCTTGCTCGCCGCCCTTGTCGCACCGCGTCCGTTGCTTCTCGCCAACACCGACAAGGATGCCATCTTCCCCCTGGACGGAGTTCTGCGCACGCATCGCAAGGTGCGGCGAATCTACGAATTGCATGGCGCGGCGGACAGGTTCGGCCTGCTGATCGCCGAGGGGCCGCACCACGACACCCAGGACCTCCAGGTGCCGGTTTTTCGCTGGATGAACCGCTGGCTCAAGGAGGACCAGTCGGCCATCGATGCCATCGCGGAGAAGTTCTTTCATCCGCTCGATCTGCGCGTGTTCGACACGCTTCCTGCCGATTCCATCAACACTAACATTCACGAGTTGCTTGTTCCCCGAGCTCAGCCAATGCCGGACGGGCTCGATGCATCGTTGCAGAAGGCCTGGCTGCTCGAGCGCGTGGCGGCCACGCGCGCCCAGTGTTTCGCCGGTTGGCCTGAGCGGACTCCCCCCCTGGACATCAAGCCTGCCATCCGCGCGGAGCGCGACGGCCTCCTGTTCCGTGCATGGGACTTCACAAGCCAGCCCGAGGTCGGGTTGCGGCTCTATGCGCTCGGTCGAGTTGCAACTGAGAAACCCGACCGGATCACACTCCGAATTCTGGATGCCGGGGAGTGGACCAACTTGATTGAGGCCCTCAGCGGGGCCTTTGCGGTCGAACTGGCCAACGAACGCTCCGCCCTGGGCACGAACCAGATGGTCTCCGATCCCGAGGCATGGGCAGCCCTGGCCGGATCGGTCGCCGGCAACGAATCGGCCCTCTTCTGGTTCGCCCCGCGTGGGATCGGTCTGGACGCGTGGAGCGGCGATGCCGCCAAGGCGCGGCAGATTCGGCGTCGCTTCATGCTGGTCGGCCAGACGCTCGACGGGATGCGCGTGTGGGACATTCGCCGGGCTGTTGGCGTCGTGCAGGAGCTTTGCCCGGCTGTTCCGGTGGCGCTCGAAGGCCAGGGCGGCATGGGAGTCAACGTCCTGTACGCCTCGCTCTTCGAGTCCGGACTCGATCGGCTGATTCTGCGCGATCTCCCGATTTCGCACCGGGATGGGCCGGACTATCTCAATGTGCTGCGCGTCTGGGATCTGCCCGATGCCCTTGGGGTCACATCTTCACAGTTGACAATTGGATTGTACGCGCCGCGGTTGAGCGGGACTCGCGGCGGAATGTGAAAAATGACTCACTCGACGGCGAGACCATCCAGCCAGACGGTGAACGGATCGCCGCCCCACGAGTCGACAGCCAGGCTCACGGCGTCGATACAGGCCAGAGTGATCTCGCCGGTGGCGCGGCGCTCCCAGCGGTTGTCTCCCGCCAGCGGGATCACAATCGGCATCCATTGCCATCGGGCCTCACTGAAGGGAGGGTCGTTCAGGAGGTTGGCGTCTTTTGCGGGTCTGTATTCGAGCGCACCGCGACTGCCCAGGAGCCGCACCACCGGCCCTGCGTTCTGCCAGCCGGGCACGTTCGGATTCTGGGCCTTGATCCAGAAACGCAGCTCACGCCTGGCGCTCCAATCCCATCCTGCGTCCCGGGAGGCGGGATAGACAACCGTGGCGTAGGCGCCGGGATACGGATTGGGCGAGAAGCGCAGTGCGCAACGCCCGATCAGGCCCGGGGCGTCCTCGGCAAACCGGACGCGTCCCCGTCCTGAGTCGTTGCCTTCCAGTTCGAAGTCCCAGAGGCTGGCGGGGCCTTCGGTGCCCAGTTCCTCCTTGACGGGGGCGACGACCAGCAGATCGCGCCACGCCAACGCGGCCGACAGCCCGTTGTGGACTGTCAACCCGAGCCGCTGAAAGCCCGGCTGTGTGAACAGGCGCTCGAAGCGAGCCCCCTGGCCGGCAGCGCCATCGAGCCACCAATGAAACTCGAGGGGGCGTCCGATCGAATCCGTGCTGGCTGAGGCATCGAAACGAGCCAGTTGACCGGTCGATACAACGTCCGGCCCCGCAAGATAGGCTCTTGGTGCGAGGGCCTGGGCAGGGGAGGGGGGCAGTTGGATGAGGTTGGTGGTGTCCTGGATCAGATCGCCCTCGGCGTTATTGGTCATTATGTTTCCGGCGAGCAGGATGGCGTTGCCCCACCGGCCCCAGATCCCGAATCGGTTGTTGGCAATGAGATTGCCCTGGACAATCCAATGCTCGGTGCGCCATGCGGCGCCTTTCGACGCGACATCGCCACGGAACGCGATGCCCGCCCCATGGTTGTCGTGCAGATCGTTGCCCTCGATGCGTGTGTGGCTCGAGGGTCCGCCGACGATCACGATCCCGCCGTGGCCGAACCCCTGTTCGGGGGCGTTGTGGAAGCCGTCGGGGCGTCCATTGAAGGCGGCCTCGTTGCCGATCAGGGTGGTATGATCGCTGCCTCCGAGCCAGAATCCGTAGCTCCCGTGATTGGCCCGGTTGCGAATGAACGTGTTGCCGGGGCTCCAGGACTCGACGCAGTTGTTGTTTGCGAAGGACGTATCGTTTTCAACGAACACATTGCCGCGCGACACCCAGCGGTTGAGCGGGCGGATAAAGACGCCGTCGCCTCCGTGCGTGATGTCGTTGCGGTACCAGAAGTTATCGTCCGAGCCGGTCTCGATCAGCACACCGGTCGAGTCGCGCGCATGGACTTCGCCTGCGGCGCGATCGATTCGCAGGCCGTAGGAGAGATTGTTTTGCATGAACCTGTTCCGGCACGAGCGCCACAGTTTCGCGCACGTGTTCGAGCAGTGGGAGAAGTCATTGTCGGCGATCAGATTGTCATCCGACTCGATGAGGTGGAGGCCGTCCCAGACGCGATTAGCGCGATTGTGCCGCAGCACGCTCAGCCGGACGCCATCGAGCAGGATGCCGCCGCGCGGCGGCAATTCGCCCCAGCCGTGCGCTGGGTTGTGATAGTTGTCGGAGAAATCGCAGTCCTCGACAAGAGCACCTTCGACCTGCCGCAACACGAGGCCTGTGGCGAAGCCGCGCACTTTGAGGTTCTTGAGCCTCACGCCGGTGGCGCCCTCGATCAGCACGCCGATACCCGCCGATTCGAGGGACTCAAGATTTCCAGCCTGACCGGGTCCCGTCAAAACAGCGCCCCGGCCATCGATGGTCACGTGGCTTGCGCGGACTACGAGGCGGACAGCGTTCGAGGGGCCGGGAGCGAAGACGAAATCGTTTGTGATCACGAGTTGACGCACACCGGCTTCGTCCGATCTGACTGACAGGAGCAAGCCAGCCAGACAGCAAATCGCCAGTAGCCCCATTCGCATGCGGAGCGATGATGTCATTCCGGGATTAACCGGGGGCGGGCGGACCCCGTCAAGCCTGCAGCACCGACGCTCCAGTGCATCTGGGGGCAGCGCTGAGAATCGAGTTTGCGCCGCGTGGGGCCTGCCTGCCGCGCCTGCCTGTGCCGTGCCCGACACGGCAGACAGGCCGCTGCGTGCGCTGGCAGCGCATGCGGCCTACAGCGGGAGTCGCGATTCCTTGTAGGCCCGGTGGCCTCACCGGGCGATAGAACACCGACAACAACCAGATGCACCGCCGACAGTCTGACGGATCGGCTTTGCTTTTTGGCGGAGTCGATTGCACATTCACGGACGAGAGAAGCGAACTGGGATTCTGAATATGCCTGAACACACGGAAACCAAACAGGCCGGTCTGTCCGGCGCGACTGCAACGCCGGCGGCAGCGCTGGCCCAATACCAGGATCACGCCATTGTAAGCCGCGAAGTGATTCGCAAGGCGACGGGGGGCGTGACGGCCTTCGCGTTCGACGCGGGGCAGCGTTTGAGCGAGCACACTGCGCCGTTCGACGCGCTTGTGCACGTGCTCGAAGGGGAAGCGGAGATCCGGATCAACGGCCAGCCGCACCGGGTACCGGCCGGCCAGATGATTATCATGCCGGCGAACCAGCCGCATTCGGTCGAGGCCGTCCAGCGGTTCAAGATGCTGCTGATCATGATTCGCTCGTGAGCGGAAAAAAAACGCCCGACTGCGGGGGCAGCCGGGCGTTTGAAGCGAATGAATGAGCCCGAAGCGCAGGGCGGCAGAAGCCTCTTCTAGGCTTCCCAGCCGGCTCGGTTGTTGCGGCTGACGAACGTCGCGGCTTGTGGCAGGTTGGGCGAGGTCATGTTGGGGCCGTCCCACTCCATGCGATAGCCTTCGCCCACGCGCAAGGCGACGCACCCGAGAAGGATGATCTCGGTGAGGTAGGCTGCGATGTCGAAGTTCGAGTAAGCGGGCGTGCCGTCCTTCATCATTCGGAACCACTCCTGCATGTGGCCCGGGGAGCGCGGAATGGACTGCGGCACGTCCTTGCACGCCTCGTGTTGGCCGCTGGACTTGAATTCGTCCTCGCCTTTCATGGCCAGGTAGAACTGGGCGCCGTAGTCATCCGGGGAGAAAACTTTGCCCTTTTCGCCGACAATGAGGGCACCGCTGCCGGGCAAGCCGCCTTGGGTGGCGATGATTTCCTTGGCGACTTCAGCGACGGGCCGAAGCGGCCTGATTTTCTCGCGAGCCGGCGCGCCTGGGACGGCGGGGGTGCCGTTCGGATTGCCGTCGTACCACCAGAACTTGAGGGGCGGGAGGCCTTCGCGTTCGGGGAACTCGAAGCGGATGCGCGAGGTCTCGGGGAAGGTTTCCGGATAGACGCGCGAGGCGAGCTCGCACTCGACGAGGGTCGGGTAGCCGAGTTTCAGGGCGCGGAACGGCATATTGACCGTGTGACAGGCCATGTCGCCCAGGGCACCGGTGCCGAACTCGTACCATCCGCGCCAGGCGAAGGAGTGGTAGATGCCTTTCTTGTAGGGGCGCATGGCGGCGGGGCCGATCCAGGCGTCCCAATCCACTCCGTCGGGCACAGGGTCTTCGCCGGCGGGGCGGTCGTAGCCCTGGGGCCAAACCGGGCGATTCGACCAGACGTGCAGTTCGATCGGTTTGCCGATGACGCCGGCCTGGATGACCTCGACGGCCCGGCGCAGGCCGGATTCGGCGCTGCCCTGGTTGCCCATTTGGGTGGCGAGTTTCTTCTCGGTGGCCAGTTGGCGCATGATGCGCGCTTCCTTGACGTTTTGGACAAGGGGCTTCTGACAGAAGCAGTGCTTGCCCATCTTCATGGCGCGGATGGCGGCAACGCCATGGTTGTGGTCCGGAGTCGAGACTGTGACGGCGTCGATCTCCTTGCCCATTTCATCGAGCAGCTTGCGGTAGTCGCGGTACTGTTTGGCTTTTGAGAACTGCTTCCCTTTGCGGTCGAGGGTGCCCTGGTCGATGTCGCAGATGGCGACGATGTTGCCGCCGCAGTTGGCGGCGTCACTGCTGTCGCTGTCGCCTTTGCCGCCGACGCCGATGCAGGCGATGTTGATGCGATCGTTCGCGCCCTGCACGTGGCCGATGTACGGGAAGGCGAATGAAGCGGCGCCGACCGCCGCGGTTGTGCGGGTCAGAAACTGTCGCCGATTCAACGAGGTGTGAGGTCTGTGTTTTTCCATAGTGTGATGTCAGGTGATCGCGCCTGGGCGCGGGTTGTCCGTTGCTGAATCAAGGTTTGCCGTAGCCTCTCACGAAGCCGATGCACTGGGCGACTTCAGGCACGCTGTTGTCCCAGTTGTGCTCGTATTCGATCGAGATATTGCCGGCAAATCCCTGGGCCGCAAGTTCGTCGAGGCAGGCCCGGATGTCCGCCACGCCGGTCCCGAACGGGACGTCGTGGGCGCCGGGGCCTTTCTGATGGAGGTCTTTGAGATGGCTGCTCACGATGCGGCCTTTGAGAATCTTCAGGCATTCAACCGGGTTGAGATTCGAGCGCAACCAGTGGCCCGTGTCGACGCAGGCTCCGACCCGCGGATCGCGTCCTTTGGTCAGTTCCACAATGTAGTTCGGATCCCAGACTCTGTAATTCGGGTTATTGGGTTGGCGAGGGTGGTTGTGGTAACCGACCACCAGGTCATACTCCTTGGCCAATTTCTCGATCGTGTCGATCGAGTCCGTCGATTCGGTTGTGATGCCGCGCATCCCCATTGTCTTGGCAAATTCGAAAATCTTGCGGGCGGCTGCTTCGTCCTTCGGGATATCGACCACGCCGTAGTTGACCGCCATGATTCTGTGCTCGGCGAGCTTGGCTTTGACCTTCGCGACGACCTCGTCGGAGGCGTTGTGATCCCACCGGACAGCCGGTTCCTCTTTGCTGAGTTTCTGGCCGGGGTAGAACTCGATCACCCTGGCTCCAGCGTGAGCGGTCTTCTCGATCGCCTCGAACACGCTGAATCGGTTGAAGGTGTAGGCTTGGCATCCGATGGCGAATCCGCCCGTCTTGTACTCGTTGGGAATCGCCGGTTGGGCCAAGAGGTTGAGGGAGGTGATGGTCGTCAAGGTGGCCAGAGCCAACCCGCGACCCGTCCATAGCATCCAGGTCTTCATGGTTAATTCATTCTTCGTGTCGCCGCTGCGAAGGCCAAACTCAAGCCGCTCCGCCGCGTATGGGGAAATAGCAGCGCGATTCAACCCCGAGTGTCAAACTCAAATCAGTCCTTCGTGACTCCGACAGACTGCTCCGCGACGGTGGTGAGCGTCTTGAGTTCGCCGTTGACGCGGACCTTGACCGATCGCGGTTCGGGCGAGCGAACGGCGAAGTGGGTGACTTTGCCGTCCTTCCAGGTGGCGTCCACGGTGAAGTTGCCGCGGGCCTTAAGTCCGCGGAACGAGCCGTTTCGGGCCCAGGCATCGGGGAGTGCGGGCAGGATGGCGATTTCACCGGCGTGCGACTGCAGGAGCATTTCCGCGATTGCGCCAGTGATGCCGAAGTTGCCATCCATTTGGAACGGAGGGTGGTTGCAGAACAGGTTGGGCAGTGTGTTGAAGGTGAGGAGGCCGCGCACCATGATCCCGGCCCGGTTCCCTTCACCCAGCCGCGCCCACATCGCGCCGCGCCAGGGCCAGGTCCACGAGCGCCGGCTGTCGCCGATGGTTGTATCGACGCCGAAGGGCTTGTCGCCCCGGTCGTTGCTGCGCGCCTTGAGCGAGACAATCGCGGCCCGGGCAAGGTCCGGCGTTCGGCCCGGGCTGATCTGGCGTCCGGGGTAGACGGCGAAAAGATGCGATGTATGCCGGTGTGTATCGTTGGGGTCGTCGCGGTCGGTTTGCCATTCCTGGAGTTGACCCCATCGTCCGATCTTATTGGGGGCCAGCCGGGCCTGGAGATCGGCGATGCGCGCCTGGTCGTCGGCATCGACGCCGAGGGCTTTGGCGGCGTCGAGATAGTTCTCGAAGAGATCCCAGATCAGTTGCTGGTCATGCATGACACCGTCTTCGCGCGGGCCGTGTTCGGGCGACCAACCGTTGGGAGCGACCAGCGTGCCATCGGGCAGGCTTTTAAGGCGGTCTTCCCAGTAGTGGCAAATCTCCTTAAGGACCGGGTATGCGGTCTGGGCCAGGTAGTCCTTGTTCTGTGTGAATGCCCAATGCTCGAACAGATGCTGGGCGTACCAGGCGCTCGCGGGAATGTTCCATTCCCATCCGTTGCCGCCGAAGATGTTCTGGCTGGTGCGCGCCGTCCAACCCCGCGTCTTTTCACCAAAGGCCTTGCGGGTGGCGATGCGGCACGGTTCCTGGGCGGCGACGACGAAGTCGATCAGCGGGAGATGGCATTCGGGAAGGTGGGTGGGCTCGGCGCCCCAGTAATTCATCTGGATGTTGATATTATTGTGATAATCGCTGGCCCAGGGCGGAGTGTTGCTGTCGTTCCAGAGTCCCTGGAGGTTGGCAGGGAGGCCGCCGGGGCGCGAGCAACTGGCCAACAGATAGCGTCCGTAGCAGAACATCAACGATTCGAGCTGCGGGTCGGCGTGTCCTGCGGCATAGCGTTTGAGGCGCGCGTCGGTCGGTTGATCGAGAACATCGGAGGCGGTGGCGCCGATATCGAGGGCGACACGGTCGATGAGGGATGTGAGGTCGGCGATGTGCGCGCGCCGCAGGGCGTCGTAGGATTGGGTCTGGGCGTCAGCCAGTTCCTTCTCGATGCGCGGCAGCGGATCTTCGCCCCGCCAGCCGGCGCTGTAATCGGGCTTGTAGTCGGTGCGCGCATCGAGCAGCAACGTCAGAGTATCGCAGCGGTCAAACACGATTTCACGGCCGGCTGCGGCGACCGTGCCTCCCGTGTGGAGCAGACGGACAACGGCGGCATGCCTGAGGGTGTTAGGCATGCGGCCGGCGAAGGAGAGGCATTGTGGGGCGGTCTCGGTTGTGGCTTTCTGGCCTGACTCGAGGCCGATCCTGCCGGACAGCGCACCCGGTTTGTCGGCGGTGTAGCGAAAGACCAGGACCTGATGCGGACGGCTGGCGAACGCCTCCCGGGAAAACGCGATGCCGTGTCGGGTGAAGGTCGTTCTATGGATGCCGGTCGCGATGTCGAGCGCTCTGCGGTAATCGACGGGCACCGCGATGGGTGCGGGGGCGTTTGCGCCCGAGGAATCGGCGTGTTTCGCAGCGTTCGCATCTTCGCCTCGATTGCGCCAGAGGATTGTAAGATCGCCGAAATGGCGGTAGGCGCCGAATCCATGGTCGCCGCACTCGTATTCGCCGTCCCAATTGTTGTCGCCAGACCACAAGCTTTGCTCGTTGAATTGGATTCGCTCGCGCTCGATGCCGCCGGAGAGCATGCAACCCATGCGTCCGTTGCCCAGCGGCAGCGCTTCTTCCATGAGCTTGTTCGTGGCGGCGGGCTGGCGGTACCAAAGGATGAGATCAGATGCCGTGCCCGGACCCGCGCAGAGCACCAACGACAAGATGAGGATTGGCGCATGCATTATGGGCGCTCGAGGATAGGTAATGTGTTTCATGGGACTTTCGGGCTGGCAACTCTTAGGGTCTGTGGAAAATCTCTTTCGGTTTTGGCGGAAGCGCCACCGGGCCAGATGCGAGGCCCAAGGGACGGAGTGTATCCCCAGAGATACTCGACTGACCGAGGCACGACGCAGATGGCCCGGTGCCGCCCCGCCCCGGAGGGCTGGGGGGCTTTGGCTCGATGGCTTCGTTGCTCCTCAGTTACAGAGGTCAAGGCTATGCTCCTTCGTCGCGCCTCGCCAGCGAGCCAAATCCCCTCGAGCAAAACCGGAATTCATTTTTGCACAGACCCTTATGGGGGCAGGACGTGCTGGAGCGGGGCTGTCGCGTGCTCTTCGTATTCGTGTTCGTGTTCCTGTTCGTGCTCCGGATGGCCGAATCGGGCGATCCCGATCGCCACACCCAGGCCGACCATCAGCGCTGCGGAGAGGGCAAAGCGGTCATGGGTGTGAAACTGGAGTTCCGGCAACAGATCCGAGCAGGCGATGCACAGAAATGTCCCCGCGCAGAAGGCCAGGGCGGCGCCGAGCCAGGCCGGATTGGTATGGGCCCAAGGGCCCGCGCCCAGGTAGAAGAGCAGGGCGCCCAGAGGGGTGACCAGGGCGAAAGCCAGGTTAACCATGTGCCGCGAGGTGTGGTGTGCACCGCTGGCCGCCATCAGTGTGGTGATGGCCAGCGCACCGAACGGTTTATGCAGGATGACGGCCAGCGCAGTGCCCAGGCCCAGCGCTCCGCCATGTCCACGCGCCTCGGACGCCACAGCGGCGGCCATGGCGAGACCGTCGAAGATCGAGTGGAGCGACAGGCCTAGGGCGACACCGATCCAACTGAGGCTGCGCGCCGAGCGTTCAGCCAGGGCATGGGTGTGGCCGCACGGTTCCAGCGGGCTGCCCGCCTCGACATCGTGATGGTGGAACGGGAGGAAACGCTGAAGGAAGAACATCGCCAGGAAGCCGGCCAGCAGCCACCCGGCGCTGGCATGGACGGACCCCAGATCGTGCATCGAGTGGGGCAGGAGGCCCAGCACAGCCAACCCGAGCATCAGACCCGCGACGAAGCTGATGGAAACCTGCAGCCGTGTATGTGTCAGGTTGAACACTGTGGGCAGGGCGCCGCCGGCAAGGGCGGCCAGCAACGCGGCGAGGCAATAGACGAGCAGGAACAGGGTGTGGGATTCGAAGAGCGCGTTCATAAGTCTGCGGTTGAGGGCATGCGTGAGAGACGGGGCGCTGTTCGAGAGCCGGTTCCAGGCCGCAATGACGCGTGGACCAGACTACTCATAGACGGTGCCGCTTGCGGGGTCGACGATCTGGGAGTTCCAGGGCGGCACGTAGGGCTTGGACGTGCCTGTGTCGGTCGTATCGAGGCCGAGGCTGTCGTTGACCGTCTGCACGTTGTTGACGATGGTGCCGCCGACGGAGAAGACGGTGTTGCCCTCGTCCATCATTTTAGCGACCAACTGGCCGCCCTTGGTTGGCTCAGCGCCTCCGGTGAAAACGATGGCGGGCAGCAAGTCGGCCGCGGCGCCGACCTGCTGGCAGGTGGTGTTGCCGGTCGCCTGGCCGACGGATTCCAGCGGGCCGCCCGCCGCCACGGGGGCGTCCGGGTTGGCGAAGGCGTTGTACATGTTGCCGATCCCGCTGCCGATGCTCCATCCGGCATAGGTGCCGCCGGCGATGACAGCCGGTGTGGCGGTGCCCATGCTGGCTCCCTCGATGGAAAGCAAAACCGAGCCCGCGAGCAAGCCGCCACCGAATTGCCCCAGACCGGTGAAGAATTTGTCCCAGTTGGGACCGGCGGACGGGCCCAAGCCGAGGCGGTCGACTCGATTGAGCGGATCATTCGACACGTATGCGTAGAGATTCAGGCTGGCGCTCTTGAAGAGCATGGGATCGCGCTGCGTCCATCGTCCCAGGTCCGCATCGTAGAAGCGCGCGCCAAAGCGAACCAACCGCGTGTCCGGGTCATAGAGTCCGCCGGCAAAGCCGAAAGGCTGGAACCCGGGGTTGGTGTCCACAACGACGCGTCCAAAGCTGTCATACAGCAACTCCTGGACAACTTCGCCGGTCAGGGTGTTGACGACCGCGCGCGGGCTGCCGCGGTGGTCCGAGACAATGCGATAGAAGGTGCCGTCGCGAATGAGGCCATCGGGCACTGTGGCGCGGTGACCGTAGACGAACACACTGCGGACCTTGCCGGCATCATCGAGTTCCGCGACCGGATGCATGAACGACCCGTAGAGCAGGCCCTGGCGCAGCACGCCGTCAACCCTCTTTCCCACAGGACGGTGTCGGCCATCCAGCACGTACTCAATCACACGCCCGTCGGGGAGTTCCGCCCGCCTCAAGTTGTTCAGCGCGTCATAAACGTAGCGCGTGGTCTGGGTCCCGACGACCTGCTCGATGAGGTTGCCTTGCGGGTCGTGGCTGAATTCGAGGGATACGGCTGATCCGCCGTCCGTCGTGCGGGTGCCCGAAACAATCCGGTCCCGATCGTCATACTCGAGGTGCGTCGCGATTTCGACGCCGCCCTCGATGCGGATTTCGGTCACGCGGTTTCCGTTGCTGTCGTACTCGTAACGGGACTGGGTTGCGCCGTTCTGCGTCACCTCGACCAATCGCCCGGCCAAATCATAGGCGAACGCCTGCGAGGTTGTCGATTCGCCGGCGGTCTCCCGCACCTCGGTCAGTCGCCCCAAGGCATCGCGCCCGTATTCGATCTGGAGCATTGCGGCGTCCTGGTTGGTGACGGCATACCGTTCGACCTCGCCAAATCCATTCCAGGCAAATGCATCGCTGACAACGCCCATGATCGTCCGGCTCAGGAGGGCGTTGGTTGGGTGGCGTTCGATCACAAGGCCGCCCGCGTTCGTGACGAACCCGTCGGCGTCGTAGCGATAGTCGACTACATTGGTTCCGTTCACGCACAACGCGGCCAGGCGCAAATCCGATTGGAACACGCGTTCAACCGAGCCGGAGATCGGGCCTTCCCAGCGCATTCCGGTCACCAATGGACCGTCGGTGGTGTAGAATACCGTCGCCCCATCCGAATTGGCGGCGGAGGCCAGCATGCCATTGGTTGCATAGGCATAGAGGAATTGCCCTTGGGGAAAAGTGACGGCGGCAAGCCGCCCGGCGGTGTCGTAGGTATTTGTCACGGCCTCACCGTTCGGCTGCAAGAGACCTGTGGCCTGTCCGGACGGGTTGAAGAACAAGCACACTGAATCGGCTGCGTCGCCGATTGCAGGGGGGGTGTAGACACACGCGCGCGCCCCGGCTGAGACAAGCAACTGGTGAAGTCCCTTGCCTGGCGGAGCGACGGTGCGCAGGCCGTCTCCCGCGCCGGGCGCGAATCGGGCCACCCGGCCATCTGGAAACTCCTGTTCGAGCAGGCGCCCGGCCGCATCGCGGACGAACCGGTTCGTGCGATTCAAGGCGTCCACGGTGGCGGATAAGAAGCCTTGACTTCCGTAATGGAAGGTGATCGTCCGCGCGGCCTCCCCTTCGCCGGCAACCGCGCGATTCAGGCGCCCATCCGGTCCGTACTCGAGGCGCTGGGACTGCTGTCCAGGCACCGATCGCTCGATGACACGCCCGGTTGCGTCGAAGCGATTGGTTGTCACACGGCCTGCGGGCGTGCGTTGGATGAGGATGCGACTGGCAGCGGTGTAGGTCTCGGTGAACGTGCGCCCATTCCAGTCGGTTCGTTGTTCGGCGCGAATCAGCGACAGAGGATTCTGGGCATTTGCCAGGATGATCGAGCGCGTGCTGGCGTTGGTCAGGCTCAGCCCCTCGGGTGTTCTGACGATCTGTTGGCTCAGCACCGGCGCCTGCATGCCCCAACGCGGATCGGCGCCGCACTGCATCGCGATGGTCGAACCGTCGGGCATCCGGTGCTGGGCGCGTCCGTCGGTCCCGGTCTGCCAGTCGAGGACGGTGCCGTCCGGGAGATGATCGGTTCTGACCCGGCCTCCGACGGTTGAGGAGTGCAATCGCGAGCGGATGAGGAGCCCGTCGCTGTCGCGCTGGACGATCTCCTGGCCTTGGTCGGTTTGGGTTCGATTGAACTCCACGCGGCCGCCTTCCGGGGCGGTGGCCTGCTCGACGCGTCCTTGCGAGTCGTAGGCGAACGCGTAGGTATCGCCATTCGAGGCGGCGATTCGAGTCAGCAACGACCCATTGCCATAGGCCAGGTCGAGGGCATGACCTGTCGGGTCCACGACCCGAGCGAGCTCGTCCGCCTCGTTCAGTTCAAGTTCGGTGCGCGCGCCGAACGGCGCGACGATCGCGGTGGGGCGCCCGGCAGGATCGCGTTCGATGCGGGTCAGGTTGCCATGGGCGTCTGTCACGCCGGCCAGACGGCCCGCGCTGTCGTAAGCGAACTGTCCGAGCACGGCCCCGGTCACGGCGTGGAGCGTGCTCATGTGCCTGCCGGTCGAGTCGAACAGGAAGAGGCGCTGGCCGTCGCGCGAGGCAACGACGATCTGGCTGCCATCGAATCCGGGAAGGCTGGAGCTGATTCTGCAGACTCGGCGCGATGATCTGTCCGCAAAGTAGATCGATCCGTCCGGAGCCACCGCGATCCCGCACGGCTCCTCGATGAGGGTCTGAGTGGCAGGCAACGCATCTTTGCTGAATCGGGCACCGCCGCCGGCGATGGTGCTGATGATGCCACGCGAATCGATCTTGCGGATGACATGGTGCTTTGGCGTGCTCACATACAGGCTGCCATCCGGGCCAATAGCAATCCCGTAAACGCCGCTGAGCCCGGCGGCGATAGCCAGTCCGCCGTCTCCGGTGTAGGAAGTCGACCCGGAGCCAGCGATGGTGCTGATGATGCCGTCGGGTGTGATCTTGCGCACGCGTCCCCCTTGAAGTTCCGAGTCTCCGAAGTAAAGGCTTCCGTCGGGCGCCAGCGCGATGCCTCCGACCGAGGCGATGAAGGCCTCAGTGGCCGGTTTGCCGTCATTGCGCGAACCGCGGCCGCCGAAACCGGCGTACGTGTAGATCAGACCATCCACACCGACCCGCCGGAGGCGCCAGTCCTCGAACGGGTGGTCTCCGCCATCGACGCCGATGAAGACCGAACCATCCGGAGCGGCGCAGAGGGCCCAGACTTCGCTCAGACAGGCTTCGATGGCAGGTATGTTCTCACCCCCGTAGGGCAGGGAGATTCCGACTCCTGCAAAGCGTCGGATGATGCCGTCAGGCCGTATCACCCGGACGGTATGCCACGCCGAGGCGGTTGTGTAGAGACTGCCGTCTGGTCCCAACGCGATATGCTCCGGCCACACCCAGGTCCCCGCGGCCGGCACTCCGTTCACCTCGACCGCCTCGCCGTCGGCGCCACCGGCGACGAGATGGATGATGCCATCCGCACCGACCTTATAGAGAGCGAACCGACCGCCAATGTAGAGGGTCCCGTCCGGGGCGACAGCCACGGCGCTGGGCTCGCTCAGATTGGCTTCGGTGGCGGGATATCCCTGCGGCGGGTAACGGTCGCCGCGCCCCGCCACGGTTGTAATCACCGGTTGGAGCATGTTCTGGCTGGCCAATCTGTCGCCGGTGCCCAGGTAGAGCGTGCGTCCCAGAGGATCGTAGAAATGGTGGGCGCTCAGCGTCCATCCTCCAAGCCCGATGCCGAACGGGTTCCATCGCGGGATAGCCACAGTGTGGACCTGCCAGGCGGTGACTTCCTGCCGGGCTGGGATCAGGGGTTCGATCAGGCGCCCCGAAGGCAGTCCAAAGCTCGCCGGGGCTTGAGCGGCGCGCGCATAGTAGCCATCATACACGTAGCCAATGCGCACTTCGGCCACCTGCTCGCCACGCACGACCCGGCCATAGGCGTCCTTGCCGTTCCAGGCAAACGAGTGGCGCAGGTTGGGCTGCGGGGCGAAGGATTCTGTCCAGAGCTGACCGGCAACCCTGATCTCGAGTGCGATCCGCTTGAGGAGGGGTGGGGGATTTTGGTCCGTTAGCGTCACGGTGAAGCCGAAGCTCTCCTGGTGGCCCGGCATGCGGTCGCTGGCGTAGTTCAGGGTAAGAGGGGTCCCCCGGATGGGGATAGACTCGCGCACCGTCTGGGCGTGCATGCCGATGCTGCCATACCCTGTGGCATAGCGATCCTCCATGTAATCGATCGGGATCGAGGAAGGGTCTGGAGGGACCATGGACGGATTGATGGCGCCGACACCGCCGGTGATAATCGGGAAATTGAGATCGAGCGAGGAGAAGTGATCGAGACGCGAGCGCGACAGGCTTGCTCCGGGAGCATAGAGCGAGGCCAGTTGATCCCGCTCTTCGTCGGTGATGCCCAGCGCCTCGAGTTCAGACGCCGTCGCTGCCTGTCCCGTTCCGGTGACATCGAGCACCGCACGGCCATCATCGATCCCAAGCACGCCGATGACCCGTCCGTTCTCCATCGCAACCCAGCGTCCATGCGCGGCATCGTACCAGCCCACCGGCACGACCGTGCCCACCGGAAAGCCGAGAAAGTTGTCGACATGGAAAGCCACCGGCTTCGAGAACTGCACTGTCGCGGCGTTCGCCGCCAGCGCCTCATCCGCGCTCAACTCGACGCAATAGGTGTAGGCGACGGTCGGCGGCAGTTCCGCCGGCATCTTGAGCGGGCCGTTGGGTCCCACCGTGTACTCGGTTGCGCGAATAGCCAGCGTGGTCACTGACTGAATCGAGCCATCAGCGAGGCGCAGCCAGGCGTCCAGCGCCGAGGGCAAGAGGACGGTGGCTTGCCGCGAACCGTCCTGATCGGTCTGCACGCTGCCGCGGGCCACCTGGGCCGGCGCCTCGGCGCCGAGCGCCACCGGTGTCACGTTCGGATCGAGCGGGATCAGAGCAACCGCGGGGGCGAAGGCATACTGTTGCCAGGGCACTGTCACCGCGCGTTGCGCGGCGAGGAAACCGCTCTTGCTGAAACAGAGCGTCAGGCGTTCGCCGCCGTTGACCGCCAGATCGTACGCCCCGTCCTCGCGGCTCAACGTGCGCCCGAGTTCGGGATGGCCAAGCACGCTCACCGTGACCCCCGGCAGAGCCGTGCCGTCGCCCTGGGAGACCTTGCCGCGTATCACCGCCGCCTGCCGCGCAACGATGGTCTCGTTGGAAACGCCGGTCTGAATGGGCTGAGCGCCGGTGTAGAGGAAGCGGGTCGATGATCCCAGATCGGACACCGCCACCGCATCCAGGGCGGGGGCGACCGTGCTCGGATCGGGTGGCAGCTCCGCAGCGGAGCGATAGCGGAGGCGATAATAGGCGCTCGCCTCGCCGGACTCGATCAGAAGCGAGAGTGTGTTGGCGATCGCTTGAGGTTCCTCCGGCCAAGGTATCCAGGAGCCGCCAGGCGACAGAACGTCCGTCGTTTCGAGTTGGAATCCGGCGGCATCCAGCGGCCACGTCAGATGCAGACCTCCGCCATCCGGGGTTCGCTCGATCTCCAACCGGGGCGGTTGTTGGCCAAACGCCGGGATGAGGGCCGCCACGAAGAGCAGCCATGTTGCCGGCGCCATCAGCCCGATTTCGATCCATGCTCGCTTCATAAGCACCTCTCCACCGATCCAGACATGGCACCAATATCGAACGGCTCACCTGCCCGGGCTCACCCACCCGAGTCAGATTCGGCAGCCGCTCCGGGCATCATGCCGCCCGCGATCGCGTGCGGACGACTGGGATGTTGTTCTTATCGACGTAGACGATCCGTGGCGCCAGGCGGCGCGCCGCGGCGTCCGTGTAATGGCCGTAGGCAATGATCACGACGAGATCCCCGGGCTCGCCGAGGCGCGCGGCGGGGCCATTCAGCATGACTGTTCCGGAACCGCGAGAGGCCTCGATGACGTAGGTGATCAGACGCGATCCGGTGTTGACGTTGAGCACGTGGACCTGCTCGCCGGCCAGCAGATCCGCCGCGTCCATCAAGCGCCGGTCCAGGCCGATGCTCCCCTCGTAATCCAGGGCCTTGCTGGTCAGGGTGGCCCGGTGGATCTTGGATTTGAGCATGACGCGGAAGCCGTCCGTCGGGGCGGACCGGTGTGCTGAGGCAGTCTTCTTCATGGCACAGTCGAACGTTCCATTACCGCCAGCTTCAACGATTGGCGGCGCACGCGCAATCGCAATTCACTCATCGCAGTTCACTCAGGAGTCTTCGCCGACGAACCGGGCCAGGTCGAGCACGCTGCCAGCGAGGGCCAGCACGTCGTTGGCTTGAATGACGTCATCGGCCATCGGGACGGCGTTGAATTCCTTGACCGTCTGCCCTCCGCCCGGTCCGGACTCCATGCGTTTGATGGCGACCAGGTTCAGACGAAACCGCTTGCGCAAATCCAGATCGCGCAGGGCCTGTCCGGCCGTCCAGGGCGGTGCCTCGACCTCGACCAGGCTGAAGCCGTCGGCGAGTTCGAAGTAATTGCGGATGTGCGAGATCGTGAGGCGCTGGACCATGATGCGCGCCGCCTCGTCATCGAGGTTGAGGACCTCGGTGGCGCCGACCGCTTCGAGCACGCGTCGGTGGTCTTCGCTGATGGCGCGCGCGACGATGCGTTTGATGCCCATGGCGCGCGCATGGACGACCACCAGGACTTGCGCCTCGAAGTTCTGACCGATGGCGGTCACGAACACGTCGGCTTTTCCCAATCCCTGCGCTTCGAGCGCCTCGCGGTGCGTGGCATCCATCCGCACTGCGAGCGCCACCTCGTCCTTCACCAGATTCAAGCGGTCCATATTCCGGTCGATGGCAATCACCTCCGCCCCGGCGCGCGCCAGGCCGATGGCGGCGGCGCGTCCGAAATCGCCCAACCCGATCACTGCGCATTTCATGGGAGGATGGTATCCCAGTTCGGCGGCAGACTGTCCAGAATCTACCCGACCACCAGATCTTCCTCGGGGAATTGGTAGCGGACGGGGCGGGGAATCCGCACCACGGCCAAGACCATCGAAATGGGGCCGACGCGTCCGACGAACATCAGCAGACAAAGGACGAGTTGACTGGCTGGGCTGAGTTGGGCTGTGATGCCTGTCGAGAGTCCCACCGTGCTCAGTGCGGACACCACCTCGAACATCTCGCTGCGCAACGGGAGTTGCGGATCATACAACGCGAGGGCGAAGAGACCCAGGCCGGCGATGATGACATACAAGACCACAACCGCCAATGCCGCCAGCAAGACCCGCTGCGGAAGCGCGCGCCCGTAGATCTCGACGCGATCGCGTCCGGTCATGAGCGAGCGCAGGGCCACCAGCAGCACGGCAAACGTGACCGTCTTGATACCGCCGCCGGTCGAGATGGGGCAGGCGCCGATCACCATCAAGGCCATGATGAGAAGCAGCGTTGCCGTTTGGAGTTGGTCGATCGGGACGGTTGCGAATCCGGCTGTCCGGGGGCTGATGGAATGGAAGGCCGAAGTGAGCAACTGCGTCAGCACGGGTTTATCCGCCAAAACGTGTCCGGCTTCCAATGCCCAGAACCCCGCCAGTCCGACAGCAAACAGGATGGCGGTCACCAGGACCGAAAGCCGCGTCTGCACCGGGAGCCGGTAGACGGGCACGCGCTGGTTGTAACGGCGAACCCACGGGATTTGGCGGATGATCGGCAGCCGGGACACCTGCAGGCCGAGAATATCCGTCACGACCAGGAACCCGAGGCCGCCCAGCACAATCAGGGCCATGAACGTCAGCATGGCGCCGACATGGGATTGGAGTTGGGCGAGGCTCTGTGCCGAGAACGAGAAGCCCGCGTTGCAGAACGCGGAGACCGAGTGAAAGACGCTCCATCCAAACTTCACGAGCCGGTCCTGGTCGGGGGGCAAGCAGGCGTAAAGACACGCCGCACCCGCGGCCTCGACCAACACGGTGAAGACAACAATGGTCCAGACCTGGCGCTTGAGGACGGCGGGCGTGCGCGCGCCGACCATCTGGCGGAAGGCCAGCATTTGCGGCACGGGGAGCGATTCGGCCGAGGTCACGGCCAGAAAGGCGACGAACGTCATGATCCCGAGGCCGCCGACCTGGATAAGGCCGAGCACGATGACTTGTCCCAGCGAGGTGAACTCCGTGCCTGTGTCCCGGACCCCTAGCCCGGTCACACAACTGGCGCTGGTGGCGGTGAACAGCGCGTCGAGGAGCCCGATCGGTAGATCCGCAATCGCGCTGGCGCGCGGCAACTGCAGGAGGAGTGTTCCGGCGAGAATCAGCAGGGCGTACGAGCCCGCCAGAATCCACTCGGGACGCGCGCCGCGAAAGAGCAACCGCTGCCACAACCGCAGCATTTGGACCAGGACGTTGGCGAGCAGGAAGAGCTTGCAGAGATGGATGCCCAGTCTCCAGGGCTCTTGAGTGTGGAAGAAGCGGGCCGCAGCGGCGGCGGCGGGCGGGGAAAAGAAGAGGCTCGAAGCCAGGATTGCGAACAGGAGGAGAACCGCAAACTCGAACTGACGCTGGCGCACTATCTCCCGGTGTCTTGGTCCGCGGACCAGCATCAGGACGCGGTCGGCAATGTACGCGCCGGCAAGGAGGAACTCGATGAGCTGAATCCAGTAGGTCGCCGCGGATTCGATGACGAACCCGTGCTCAGCCAGCACCGCGGCTGCGGACAGGAGTCCGATGCCGAGCAGCATCCTGCGCGGCAGCCCGGTCGGCCTGGCCGGAGCGCGATTGAAGAGGTTGAAGACTTTCGTGGTCATTGCTCCTCGCGTTGCCCGGCGTCCGAAGCCCGCCGCTCGCAGGAGCGCGCGGAGGGCAGGGGATGGGGTGGCTGACGGGACTTGAACCCGCGACAACCAGATCCACAATCTGGGGCTCTAACCAGGCTGAGCTACAGCCACCGACCGGACGGCACGTTAGCGGTCTGGACGCCGGGCGTCAACCTTGAACCCAGCCCTCGTCGCCTGCACGGTGCGACCGACAGTTGTCGCTCTTCTGTCGCCCGGTGATGGCACCGGGCCTACAACAGGTGGAGACTCCCGCTGCAGGCCGCGTGCCCTGCCTGCGCCGCAAAGCGCAGCGGCCTGTCTGCCGTGTCGGGCACGGCACAGGCAGGCGCGGCAGGCAGGCCCCACGCGGCGCACACTCCGTTCCCACCGATAACTTACAGATGCACTGGCGCCCGAATACGCGGGCATTCGGGACAGCGCGTTTTGCTCTTTTGCATTTACGCGCCGCACGATAGGGTCGATCCCAGTCGAACTGCTATGGCCCTGCAACTCTACAACACAATCACCCGCTCGGTGGAACCGTTTGTTCCGCTCGATCCGGAGGGACGGCGCGTCGGCCTCTATTGCTGCGGCCCGACGGTCTACGATTTCGGGCACATCGGGAACTTCCGGACCTTCGTATTCGCCGACCTGGTGCGGCGATACCTCGAGTTCAAGGGCTACGCCGTGACCGCGGTCATGAATATCACCGACGTCGAGGACAAGATCATCGCACGCATTCGGACAACCGGAACCGCCTTGCGCGAATACACCACCCGCTACGAGACGGCGTTCTTCGAAGACGCGCGGGCGCTGAACTTGCTGCCGCCGCACCATTGTCCGCGGGCTACCGAGCACATCGACGATATCATCGCCCTCATCGCCAAGCTCGCCGAGCGGGGCTTCGCGTACCAGGCGGCGGACGGCTCGGTCTACTTCAGCATCGAGAAGTACCGGGCCGCGGGCGGACGCTACGGGCGCCTGGTGAATCTCAACTTCGACGAGATGCGGATCGGCGAGCGGGTCAAGAGCGACGAGTACGCCAAAGACGCGATGGCCGATTTCGCCCTCTGGAAGGCTCGAACGCCCGAAGATGGCGCCGTGACATGGGCAAGTCCCTGGGGCGAGGGTCGTCCGGGATGGCACATCGAGTGCAGCGCGATGAGCATGAAGATTCTCGGACCGAGCTTCGATCTGCACCTGGGCGGCGAGGATCTGGCCTTTCCACACCACGAGGACGAGATCGCCCAGAGCGAAGGGGCGGGGGTGCAGACGGGCGGTCAGCCTTTTGTCAAACACTGGCTGCATGGCGCGCACCTGCTGGTCGAAGGCCGGAAGATGAGCAAATCCCTCGGCAATTTCTTCACGCTGCGCGATCTGCTGTCCAGAGGATTCGCCGGTCGCGAAATCCGCTACCTCCTGCTCACAGCCCACTACCGCGAGTCGTTCAACTTCACGCTCGGCGGGCTCCAGGGGGCCCGGGCCGCTCTGGCGCGGCTCGACGAATGCCTCGCCAAGCTGCGCGAGGTCGCAGGGGCCATTCGAGCCGAACCGGACGTCGAACTGGTGCGCGGCTTCGAAGTCGCCCTGGACGACGACCTGAACGTCTCGGCGGCGTGGGCCGCCGTCTTCGAGTGGATCCGGCAGATGAACCGGGCTGCGACGGACAATGAGTTGTCCCCGGCGCGGGCGGCTGCAGCCCTCGCGGCCTGGAGCCGACTCGACACCGTGTTGGGGATTGGCGAGCGTCCCGACGCGGAAGCTCCGCCGGAGATTGTCGCGCTTCTCGAAGCCAGGCAGCAGGCGCGCAAGGCCAGGGAATTCCAAAGGGCCGACGCCATCCGCGGGGAGCTGAAAGCCCGCGGCTGGCTGGTCGAAGACACTCCCAAAGGCCCGCGCCTCAAACGCGACACGCGGGCTGAGGTTTAACGGGATGCCGGCTGAGACCGACGCGGCATGTCGCCAGGAAGCCTGGAACCGTTCGGTGGTATTCGCTGACTAGAGCGAAGTCCTGCCAGCGGTACGGGCCGCAACCCATCGCGCTTTGGCCAGCGCGGAGAGACGCTTGCGCCCCGCAGCAGAGAGTTTGCGCATCGGTCGGGACGCAGGCTCGGCAGGAGCCTTGGGCGCGGCTTGGACGGAGGTCGTTTTCTTTCCCTTGCGCTTCGCCCAGACCGCCTTTTGAGAGGCGGCGATCTTGGCCCGCGCTTCGGGGGACATCGTGCGTTTCTTGGCTGTCTTCTTCGAGGCGGCGGGAACCGGGGCGGGGCTGACGCCCTGGATGGACGCCAGTTCCTTTTCCAAAGCTTCGATTTTCTCGCGGATGGCAATCGCCTGCCGGAGTTGCGCCACTGACAGACTGCTCAATGTTTGATTCATGACGCCAACCTATATAGGATAAGAGTATTCTCGTCAACGGCAGATTACGGCGTCAGGAACTTCGTCCAATCCCGTTGTCTCCTGCTTGACGTAGATGGTGCGGGTGGGGAACGCGAACTCGATCTTCTCGGCATCGAAGCGTTCCTTGATGGCTAGATTCATTGCCTGGAGCCCAGCAAGGTAGTCTTTATAGACGGTCGAGTTCCACCAATGGATCACAAGCAGATTCAGCGAACTATCGGTAAACTTGTCGAAACTCAACAACACGTCCGCAGTCATCGGATGCCCGCGGTACACGTCTTCGAGAATGCTCAGGGCACGCTGCACCTTCTCGGGCGGCGTGTCGTACGTGATGCCGATGTTCATGACCGTCTTGATGTTGGGGCGTTTGCTGATGTTCGTGATGGCGGCGTTGGCCACGGTCCGGTTGGGAATCGTGACGAGATGTCCATCGAGATTGCGCACGCGGGTGCTGCGCAATCCGATGGCTTCAACCGTGCCGTCCAGGTTGTCCAACCGCACGCGGTCGCCCAGGCGGAAGGGCTTGTCCACGAAGACTGCCACCGCGCCGAAGAGGTTCGAGAGGGTGTCCTGGGCGGCCAGGCCGACAGCCAGACCGCCGATCGAGAGCGATGCCAGCAGTCCTGTGACATTGATGCCGAGGTTCTGGGTGGTCACCAGGACGGCCACAATGACGACGAACGTCTTGAGGCTCTTCCGGATAACGGGAAAGAGCTGCTTATCCAGCAGGACCTCCTGTGTGGCTTCCACACGCCGCTGCCATTCGCCCATCGCCAGGTCGACGATTCGGACCGCCACATAGGTCAGGGAACATGCCACCACAATCTTGAGCCCCGTCGAGAGGAAGGCGTTCGCATAGTGCGGCCACTGGAACAGGTGCAAGCCGATGTGGAGCAATACAACGAAGACGATAACTTTCACGGGTCCTCGAGCCAATTCGATCAGCAGATCGTCGAACTTGGTCGTCGTGCGCGCGGTGACGGACTCGAGCACGCCGTGGAAAATGAGATCGACCAATTTGGCCGCGTAAAACGCCAGAATGACGTAGAGCAGCGACGCCAGGTACTGCCAGAGGGGGTTGCCCAGGACTTTCGTTTGCAGCCAAGCCACGCGATCGAGACCGAAGGCCGACCACACGGCTTGTGTTCCGGGCGCTGAGGAGGCTGCGGCCGCCGCAGTTGTCGCATCGAGCCCGTTGGTGCCGGCTGCCTGCACAGCCAGCGCCACGACAAGCCCGGCGATTCCGATTGCCAGAGGGGCAGCGGCGCTCAGGGCGTGAAGGGAGTGCCTCGATGATTCAGTTCGGTGTGCGTTCATGACTTCGTTTTCCTGTTCGATCCAGTCGGCGTGCCGCGTCCTCGCGGGAGATTTCGTGCCGGCGAATGCCATCGCTTGTGTTTACAGGCGCGTCTGTCGCCATAATGTGCGTCGGGTCCGTTGGCCTCATCCGTGCTTGGGGTCTGTGCAAAAACTAATCGGAAGTAATGTTTGCACAGACCCTTAATCCTCGATCGTGGCGTCCTCGCTCGGATCCATACCGTGCTCGGTTTCGATCCGCCGGCTCAAGCCTGCACCCGGGCAGGGCGGCGGAAGCGGCGCTGATGCTCCCGGGCGTGACGACGAAAATACGCCAGCGCGCCGGGGCGAATCTGGCGATAGAGCAACCGCAGGATCAGGTAGGCGGTGAGCCCGGCCAGCGCACTGTTGACAATCGAACCGAGGGTGAAGGTCTGTCCCCACATCAACGCGTCCATTGTCTTTTCGTTCACATCGCCGAATTCGTCAATGATCAAGGGAGGGCGAACGAACAAACTCCCCGTGCGAATGTTCAGATAGAAAAGAAACGGCCAAACGAAGGACAGAGAAGTCGCTCCGATGACTCCGGCCACCAGATTGCCACCGAGGAAACGAACCAGGGCGATCGAGACGACCACGCCGAACCCGAACGTCGGGAAGAAGTTGACGACGAGCCCCAATGCGAATCCGCGAGCCACCCGTTCGCTCTGCCCGCGAATGCGGAAGAGGCGGATCAGGTTCAACACAAAGCAGCGCTCAACGGTCAGCCAGAGCCGGACTAGCATCGGACCGAATAGTGTTTTGTCTCCGTGCGCCGTTCAAGAGCGAACGCCTCCGCCGCAATCTCGGGGAAGGGCAGGGGACCGGGGCAGGAGGGGGCGGAGCGGGCAGCGCTCACAGCGCGGCTGGCGCTTGCGGCAGTATTCCTTGCCCACCATGACAAGCTGAGCATGGTAATCCTGCCAATAATCGAGTCGGGCCGATCGCGGCGTGTGGCTGAGGGAGCGCACGCAGACGGCCTGGAGATGCGAATAGGTCGCCTCCGCGGGACACCATGCATGCCGGAGGAAGATTCGCTTGGTGTAGGCATCGATGACGAAACTCAAATGGCCACCGGCGTATAGGAGCATGCTGTCGGCGGTCTCGGGGCCGATGCCATGAATGCCGAGCAAACGCTCGCGGACCTGATGCGTAGGGCCGGCGAACAGGCGATCGAGCTCCCCGTCGAATTCGTTGACCAGGACCGAAAGGAATGAGCGCAGGCGCCGTGTTTTGACGTTGAAGTAGCCCGCGGGTTTCAGGAGTGCGGCGAGTTTGGAGTGGTCGAGGCGCAGGAGATGACGAGGGTCGATCGAGGCGGCGTTCTTGAGGTTGGCGATTGCGCGCTCGACGTTCATCCAACTGGTGTTTTGGGTCAGGATAGCGCCGAGGCAGACTTCGAGCGGGGAGGATGCGGGCCACCAATGGAGGTGCCCGTGCGAGGCGCGCATCAGACGATAGGCTTGACGCAGTTCGCGAATTAAATATAACATATATTGTGCGAATTAAACTAATGCGCTGACCAGCCTGTTCGCACGCTTATTGGCCAGTACACCATCCAAAATCGACCAATCACCAGTTCCGCCCTGAAATCACCCCACCTGCGCCCATCCAAACTCGTCAATGTGTTGTCGCCCATCACCAGACAATGCCCCCGACGCACCACGAACTCCGTTCGCTCGCTCGGGAACCTCGGCGCAACCGTCCCCGGCCGGATGCGGTACCTCCGTGCCGTGGCATCGTTCATGTGGCCCGAGTATCGGCTGTCGCGCGGTGGACCCGAGAAACTGTAGATCTGGTCGAAACCCGGCGTGTCGGTATCCAGGCGGACGCCATTGATTACGAGATGGCGATCGTTGCCGATGCGCACCCGTTCACCGCCTGTCGCTACCAATCGTTTCATGAAATACGTCCCTTCCTGCACGTTCGTGATCCCTGTCGTCCTGAAAACGATGATCTCGCCTCGGCGCGGCCTGCGGAAGTTGTAGGTCAAGCGATCGACCAGGACGCGGTCGCCTGCGGTGCAGACCAGTTTCATCAGGTCTTCCCCAGTCCGGTAGTGGCGATTGGGGTCCAGGCGGGCGTGGGCAAAGATGGCGCGGTCTTGCGGAGACGGGAACGGATTGGGGATCTCGGGTGGAGGCGACCATATCCGATAGCGTGTGCCGCCCACGACAAAATCCTGTTTGTGACAGATTGGCACAAACCACAACCATGGGAATGCCGGCTCGACGGGTCCGATCCAGGTCAGTTGACCGTCGGTTTTGGCGACGAAATGGAAATATCGTCTGCCATGGACCAGCCATTCGATGAGACGGCTGAGGCCTGTTGGCACGGCGACATCGGGCGAGGATTGGAGGTTTTCGACGGTGATGCCGTAGAGCGTTGGCTGCATCGACCCCGAGGGGATTGTCATGGGCTGGAGGAAGAACGTCCTGGCTGCCAGGACAACGACGCAGGCCATGACGACGAGTTCGAGAGACTCGCGATGCAATCGGCGCGACAGGCCGTCGAGCCGGAGTGTGGCTACGGACTTGAGCCGTTCGGAGCAGGCATGGATTGCGGTCAGGGATTCCGCGGTTGCGAGGGCATGCCTGAGGTCATCGAGGGCTCGCTGCACCTCGGCGGCGTTTTCTGGGGGGAGTCGATCGTGCTGGTAGGCGTGGAGACGGCGGACGATCCGATGCTGATCGACGGCCTGGCGGACGGTGCGCGAGGTCAGCCAGTGCCAGATGCCCCGAGCGAGCTTCACCAGTAGATCAGACCGAACCGTTCAGTGAATGGCCAGAAGACGAAGAGCCCCTTGCCCACGACCTTGTCGCGCGGGAAGTCGCCCCAAGCCCGGCCGTCGAAGCTGTTGAGCGTATTGTCTCCAAAGGCCAGGTAATGGTTGGGTCGCACGATCACCTCCCGGTGCTCGTCGGGAAACAACGGTGCGATGCTGCGGCCCAGGACTTCCATCGCCACCTTGTCGTTCACGTGACCGGAGAACACGCTCTCGCGAGGCGGCGTGCTGAACGCGTAAACGCGCTCGAAATGGCGCATATGGCGGTCGAGTCTCTGTCCGTTAACCACCGCATGCCGGTCGTCGCCGATGCGGACTCGTTCGCCTCCCATCGCGATGAGGCGTTTGATGTAGTGGGTGTGCTGGATGAGCCCCGGAATGCCGGTCGAGGTGAACACGATCGTCTCCCCGCGTTTGGGTCTGCGAAAATTGTAGGTGAACCGGTCGACGAACAGCCGGTCGCCGCTGGAGGTCTTGAGGCGCAGGACGGTTTGTCCTTTCTCGAAGTGCCGACCCAGCTCGGCGCCGCAGAATCGGTCGAGGTTGTCCGGCGGCCAGTAGAACGTGTAGGAATCCTTGCCCACGATGAAGCGCTGGAACCTGACGAATCCGAGCATGCGCGATACGGGCTCGATTCGGAGAGGGCCGCTGTCTTTGGCGATCCAATGATGGTAATCGATCCCCTTGAACCAGTGCAGGATGCGGACCGCGCGTGGCGGGATGACCGCTTCTGGATTGCCTTCGGGCAGCGGGGTGATCACGTTGCCGTACAAGGTCGGCTGGGCAGATCCGGACGGAATCTTCATGGGCTGAAGGAAGAAGCAGAAGACGGTCAGGATCAGCACGCCGCTCACCAGAAACTCCTTGATGTTCTCTCGAGCGCTGGCGTTGGGATAGGGCTGGAGCCATCGCGCGGCGCATTCCTCGAGCCGGCTCGAGGCGGACCGGATGGCTTGTTTGTCTGAGGCGGCTCTCAGTTCGTCGCCGAAAGCCGCCAGCCCGGTTTCGATCTCGGCGATGGCCCTGGGCGGCAGGAGATCGCGCTGAGAATTCAGGACCATGCGGACCTGCTTGCGCAATTCGGTGGCATCCCGGAATGGGCGGGATAGGAACCAACGGAGGATGGCGTGCATGGGCGTCAGGCTTTGAGGACCTCGATGAAGGCCTGCTGCGGGATATTGACCGAGCCGATCGATTTCATCCGTTTCTTTCCTTCCTTCTGTTTTTCGAGGAGCTTGCGTTTGCGGGAGATATCGCCTCCGTAGCACTTGGCGGTCACGTCTTTGCGGAAGGCGCTGACCGTCTCTCGAGCCACGACCTTGCCGCCGATGGCGGCCTGGATGGCGACGGCAAACTGTTGCCGCGGGATAACCTCCTTGAGCTTGGCTGCAAGCGCCCGGCCCCGGCTTTCGGCCTTGGACCGATGCACGATGCATGAGAACGCATCAACCGGCTCGCCGTTCACCAGAATGTCGAGCTTGACCATGTCCGACACCTGGTAGCCCCCATGCTCGTAGTCCATCGACCCGTAGCCGCGGGTGAGACTCTTGATCCGGTCGTGGAAGTCGATGAGGATTTCGTTGAGCGGCAGCCGGCACGTGAGCATGACGCGCTTGGTATCGACGGTCTCGGTGTGATCGAGCAGGCCCCGCTTCTCGGAGACCAAGGCCATCATGTCGCCGATATACTCGTTCGGGCAGATGATGAACGCCTGAACGGTCGGCTCCATGATCTCGGCGACAAAGGCCGGATCGGGCAGGAAGGCCGGATTA
The DNA here is from genome assembly GCA_002071485.1 of Verrucomicrobia bacterium ADurb.Bin006. GTDB lineage: Bacteria > Verrucomicrobiota > Verrucomicrobiia > Limisphaerales > J093 > MWFF01. Next base: position 44,238 of record MWFF01000196.1, read on the forward strand.
TCGATCTCCTTGACCAAGCTATCGGACATGCGGACCCTGTAGATGACGCTGGGATAGGTGGCAATGATGTCGAGATTGTACTCGCGGCGGAGGCGTTCCTGAACGATTTCGAGGTGGAGGAGGCCCAGGAAACCGCAGTGAAAACCGAATCCCAGGGCCACCGAACTTTCCGGCTGGTAGACAAACGCCGAGTCATTGAGCTGGAGCTTGGCCATGCTCGCTTTCAGATGCTCGTAGTCCGCGGTGTTGATCGGGTAGATGCCGCTGAACACCATCGGATGGATCTCCTGATACCCAGGCAGGGGCGGCGAGGGCACTCGGGCGTCCGTAAACGTGTCCCCCATCCTCACGTCTTTCGGGCTCTTGATATTCGCAGTGACGTAGCCGGTTTCGCCCACCTCGAGCTGTGGGCGCTCGTACGGTTTGGGATTGAAGCTGCCGACCTCTTTGACCTCGTAGTTCTTGCCTGAATTGAGCAGCTTGACCTGCATGCCCCGCCGCAGTTCGCCGTTGAAGATGCGCACGTGCGTGACCACGCCCTTGTAGGTGTCGAAATAGGAATCGAAGCAGAGCGCCTGGAGCGAGATCGCGCCCGTGGGCTTCGGGGGCGGAATGCGGGCCACGATGGCTTCGAGGATGGATTCAATCCCGATCCCTTCCTTGGCACTGGCCTCGATGGCGCTGTCGGCAGGGATGGCCAAAATGTCTTCGAGCTGCTGTCGGGTCAGGGGCACGTTGGCGTGCGGCAGGTCGATCTTGTTAATGACGGGAATGATGGTGAGGTTCTGCTTCATCGCCAGATGAACGTTGGCGACCGTCTGGGCCTCGACCCCTTGAGCTGCGTCGACGATCAGAAGCGCCCCTTCGCACGCGCTGAGGCTGCGCGACACCTCGTAACTGAAATCAACGTGGCCCGGAGTGTCGATCAGGTTCAGTTCGTAGTCCTCCCCGTTCCCGGCGCGATACGTCATCGTGACCGGGTGAGCCTTGATCGTAATCCCCCGCTCCCGCTCGAGATCCATCGAGTCCAGATGCTGCGCCTCCATATTCCGGGTGGCGACAGTGCCCGTCCGCAGCAGAAGCTGGTCCGAAAGCGTCGTCTTCCCATGATCGATATGGGCGATAATGCTGAAATTCCTGATGTGTGCCAAATCCATCGTGCGCGTTCCCCATCCCCCGTCGCGAGCTCTCGCCGACCCGGGTCGCGGGAGGGCCAACCCTCCCCTCCCCTCCCCTGCCCTGCTCAGAGCCTTTCCCGTCTTGCGATTCGTCGGGGCGTCTGCCCGTCGTTCCCGCTGGAGGCAGCGGCGGGCAACAATACCGCGCAGTACGGGCCTGAAAAGGGCAAAGTTGTCCGCGACGAAGTGGGGGTGTGAGACATAAATCAGGGAAGGAGCCTTGGGGCTCAGTTTTTTCGTGACATAATATCTAGGATAGTAGATATTATCCGGCGTGAACACTAACCCTTCCGCGCAACTCTTCGAGCAGATCGCTCAAATCAAACGCATGGAACGTGGCAAATTAACCGTCATGCGCCAAACCCCCGATGTGCGCGGCGGTGGGAACATGGCCCAATACGGGCGGTTTGAAAATGGACCGGGGCACTCGGGCCTGAGGGCGTCACGAAGAGGGCCGACGGATCTCTCCGCCGGCCCATGGGAGGCTGTGCGCTGTGGGGTGGC
>MWFF01000197.1 GCA_002071485.1 Verrucomicrobia bacterium ADurb.Bin006
AGGTATTCCGGGAGTTCCGGGATCGGTTTGGGGCGAGGCGGCGTGACGGGGCGCGACCGATGCGGGGCTTGGGAGCGTTGGGGGAGTTGGCGACGATGCGGGATTTGAAGGTGAATGTCGTGGGATAGAGAAAGTGACAGGTCTTAATTTCTCGAGCGCCACATCGCGTCCGTCCGCGCTGACTGCGACCCGCGCCTTGAACGGAGACGGGTCGATAAGCCAGTCCGGAGCCGCCGCGCCGATGCTCGACACGGCAAGCAGAGCCAGGAGTCCGAGGGAGAGTCCGAGGAGGCGAGACTGCCGAGATCGATTGTTCATGGCGTTGTGTTTTCGAGGATTTCGCGGTTTTCGTTGCGGTTTCGCTGCACGGCGCCCGCCATCCTTCCACAGCCCTCAGACTCTGGCCAGTCCCGCGTGGTTGATGGTTGGAAGTTCTGATGTCTCCGTTGGCCATCGGACATCATGGGCCCGACGTGCCTGAGCCGGCTTCATCGGCGTTGGTGCCAATCTGTGTTACGCCCTGAATCGGTGTGGGGCTCCACACAGAAGCAGCGACGACTCATCCCGCGTCGCGCAAAATGGGAATTGATTCTCGCGCGGGCCCTAAGCGAGACTGTCCGGGTTCTGGTTAGTCTATTCGAGCCGTGTCATCGGGCGCATGGATGCGCCGATGCCGGTTCTGGGGCCGGACGAGCGTCCGGTTCATGCGGTTGAATCGGGAGAATGCATTATGAAACGACGCGATTTCCTCACGGCTTCGGCTCTCGCCGGAGTGGCCACAGTGTGCGGCGCGCAGCGTGTGGCGGCACAGGGGCAAGCGGCTCGAGACAGTTGGATGCCCAAGCTGACCCCGCCGGAGAGGCCGGCCGAGTTGAATCTCTGCCTCCAGTGGTGGGCGATTCCCGGGAACGAGATGAACGAGAAGCTCGATTTCCTCGAAGCGAACGGGTTTGCCGCCGTCGAGATTCCGTCCGGCGACTGGCCGATCAAAAATGGCGAGGCGATGATCGAGGCGCTCAAAGGGCGCAAGCTGTTCCTGTCCACGGCGTGCGGTCCGAGCGATTTCTCGTATGCCGAGGTGGAAAAGCGCGAGGCCGAGGTGCAGAAGTTCCTGCCGGTGATCGAGGCGTTGGGCAAGATGAAGTCGGTCGGCCTGATCATCTGTCCCGCGCGCGACAAGCTCAGCGAGCCGGGGCGCCTGAGCGCCAAGGAACTGCGGAAGGATTTCGTCGAGAATACCGGGAAACGCCTCGCCCAACATGCGGCCAAGCACGGCACATCGATCGTTCTCGAACCGCTCCGTCGCCACGAGACGCCTTTTCTGCGGCAGGTGGCGGACGGGGCGCGGATCGCGGCCGACATCGGCCCTGGCGCGAGCGTGATGGGCGACTTCTGGCACATGGCACTCGAGGAAACGAGTTTCATGGGGGCGTTCATCTGCGCGGGAAGTCTGCTGACGCATGTCCATATCGCCGGCCTCAAGGAGCGCATCATCCCCGGCGTTCATCCCGAGGCGGATCAGTACGTGGACGGGTTCAAGGGGCTCAAGCTCCTTGGCTACCGCGGCGCCGTCAGTTTCGAGGGCGGCTGGCCCAAGAATCCGGCGGATGCGAAGAAGGAGATTCCGCAGGAGGAAAAGATCAGGCTGATTCGCAACATGGTGAAGCTCCTGCGCGAGCAGTGGGCAATGGCCTGAGGACGCGACTGCAACTGGCCCGCATGGATCATGGAGTCGTGACCACCGCGATGACGGAGACTCGAAGCCGTGAACCATGAGGGCTGGAGGGCTTTGGCTCGCTGGTTTCGTTGGTCCTCAGCAAATCGGCTCAGGCGAATGGGCTTGCCGTCGGGGGTAAACCGGTGATAATGCTGCCTTCTGCTGAATCATCTCAGCATCGCGTGAACGGTGGCCGGCGTGGCGGAATCGGCAGACGCGCTAGACTCAAAATCTGGTACTCGAAAGAGTGTGTGGGTTCGACCCCCTCCGCCGGCACCAATCCCCGTTCAAGAAAATTCTCTATCCAGCCGCCGGGGCGTTTTCGGTTTTAGCGGGGGCGGACTCGGTTTCCTGATAGCGAACGACCAGGACAGGGCAGGGGGCATGGCGGACGACTCGTTCCGCGGTGCTGCCCAGAAGGACATGGGTCAGGCCGGTGTAGCCGTGGGTGGTGATCACGACCAGATCGACCTGGTGCTCGCGGGCCGCGGCGGCGATTTCATGGTAGGGTTTGCCCAGGCGCAGAGCGACCTCGCAGGTCACACCGGCCTTGACTTGCTCGGCAGCCACGGCCTCGAGACGATCCCGCGCATCGCGCTGGAAGTTCTCTTCGAGCGTGTTCGGGGGAAGGGGGACGTAACCGAAGTCGGACGGATAGACGATCGGTTCGGTGACATGCAGCAGAATGAGTTTGGCGCCGGAGAGTCGGGCAAAACCGGTTGCGTAATGGAGGGCTTTCATCGCGTGCGCCGAGAAATCCAGCGGCACGAGGATTTGCCGGAGTTCGAGGGCCAGTTCCACGGTGGCGGGACCGGGTGCGGCAGTTGCGTTGCCGGGTGGCGCACCGGCAGGGGGCGTCGGGTTTGAGCTCATATGCAGCGATCGGTTGTGTGGTCCAATTTCCGGGTGATTGTACGCGATCGGGGGCGCGAACTCAACCCGTAGTGAGCGGCCTGCAGCGGTTGCGCGGCGCCATCTCATGAACTGGCCCTGTTTGTTGCGCGCCTGCGCTCCAGGCCCGGCCGGCGTGTTGTCCAGGTAGAGAGAGTCTCAGGCGCTTTTCCGGACAAACACGGATGGACAAACAGATCAGTCACACGCCAGGTTCGACAGATCGAGAACTGCAACACATTGTTCCCATTTTTGCACAGACCCTAAGGAACGGGCGTGGCGTCCGGATTGTCGGCGATCGGGGCGATGATGGTGAACTGGCTGCCGCGTCCGGCTTCGGAAGTGACGATCAGACCGTGTCCCATTTCCCTGGCGAACTCGTAGACCATGTAGAGTCCTAGGCCCGTGCCGCGGCGGGATGAAAAGGCCTTGGTTGTGAAGAACGGTTCGAAGATGCGGGACAGAACGTCGCTTGGAATCCCCTGGCCATTATCCTCGATGCTGATCGCGACGTAACCGGAGGCGGGCTGGGGCGGCAGAATGGGATTGTGGGGGAGCATGTCCAAGGGCCGGGCCCGGATGCGAATCTCGCCGCCGGGGGGAAGGGCGTCTGAGGCGTTGAGGATCAGGTTGACGAGCATCTGTTGCGTCAAGTCGCGCGCGGCGCGGATGGCAGGCAGGTTTGAGGCGACGGAGCGTTCGATGTGGACGGTGCGGCGGAGGCGGTCGCTGAGAAGGCGGATGGTTTGATCGATGACTTCGGCGGGCTTGCAGGCGTGGAGGCCGGTATCGCCGACGCGTCCGAATCCGAGCATGGCGCGAACGATGCCGCCGGCCTGATCGACCATGGTTTTGATGCGGGCGACGCGGGTGAGGACCTTATCGCGGTCGTCGAGGTTGACCTCGATGATCTGGGCGGAGCCGCGAATGATCGAGAGGATGTTGTTGAAGTCATGGGCGATCCCGGCGGCGAGGGTGCCCAGGGCGTTCATTTTCTGGCTATGGACAAGCGCCTGGGTGGCCTGCTCGAGTTCGCGCGTTCGTTCCGCGACTTTCAATTCCACCTCGGCATAGCTGCGGCGGAGCTGGAGGTGGCGGTTGACGGCGAGCGCGGCGAAGAACAGTGCCACGACGGTCCCGACGCCCACGGCGAAGAGAATCCGCCCTTCCCGGTACCAGGGCACGACGACCTGGAACTCGGCGAGAAAAGGCTTGGGCTCAAAATTCCAGTTCCGGTCGAGGGTTCGCACTTCGAGTCGGTGTTTGCCGGGCGGCACGTTGCGCAGGGCGATCATGGGTCCGGATGCGAACGGCGACCAGTTGCCCCCATTGAGCCTGTGGGAGAAGAGGAGGCGGTGGTCGGGCGTTTGCTGCCATCGGTCGCGTCCCCGGATCTGGACCTCGATGGTGCTGTCGGGCCGTCCATTGCCCGATTGCTCGATGACAACGGAGAGAGTGCGAGGCGGGTCGATGTCGGCGCGCGGGGAGTAGTGGACAATGCCGCGCGAGGTTCCGACCCAGAGTCGGTTCGAGCGGTCTTCGAACAGGGTGAAGCAGGCATCGGCGGGCAAGCCATCATCCTGGCTCAACCAGGCCCAGCTTTCCTTGTACTGCCGGTAGAGGCTGCTGGCGGTGGCGACCCAGACCGTGCCGTCGCGGGCGCGGATCATGGCGTGAACGCGGTCGAGGCTGCTCAGCACGGTGGTCCAGACCTTGCCATCAAACTCGACTATCCGACCCAGCCCGGCGCACCAGATGCGCCCATCGCTCAGCTCCGTCCAGCAGAGCGCGCCCTCGGCGGCGTAGCCGTCGGCGGACGTGAACCGCTGCCAGCGTCCGTCGTGCCAGAGGGCGGCGCCGCTGCTGCCGCCCAGCCATAGATCGCCGTTTTGGGCGACGGCGAGAAAGAAGAGCTCGCTCCCGAGATCGACTGCGGCAGGCGCATCGGTCCACTCGCGGAAGCTGCGTCCATCGAACAGTTCGAACTGGTATGCGGTCGGAGGGGCGTCCGGCTCGGCGGTCTGGAGGCAGAGAGTCGAGCTGGACCATTGGCGCAGGACCTTGCGGATGCGGCGTCCGGACGGATGCTCGATGGGCTTCATCGCGCCCGTGTCGGGCGTGAAAATCCAGAGTTGCTCGGCCACGCCGATAGCGATCTGGTTGTCACCGACCAAGAAGAGTCCGTCGCGTGCGCGGAACAGGGGTTCGAAGCCCTCAGGCCAGGAGTATTGCTGCCACTGGCCGTCCCGGTTGACCAGCAGACCCGAGCCGGTGGCGAACCAGAGGCGTCCCTGGTTGTCTTCGACGCCTGCATGGACGATCGAATCGAATGCGGCGGCGCCGGGAGGGACGCGCCACGCTGGCGGGGCATAACGCATCAGACCATCGAGCGTGGCGAGCCAGAACACGCCTCGCGGCTGGACGGCGGCGTCGTAGTACTGATTGGGCGGGAGATCGATCCGCTCGATGGCGTCAGTGTCCACGCTGAGTCGGACCAGGGAGTTAATGGTCAGGCCCCAGAAGTGTCCGGGCTCGAGATCGCGCCAGGCGTAGCGAAGGCTTCCTTCAGGGAACGCCCGCCATAGCCAGTTCGTGCCGTCGAAATGCACCAGGACCCGTCGGGCCAGGGCTGTGGATTCGCCCAGGCCCGTGATGCCGCCGGCATCGTCTTCGAACGGGCGCTGGACATCCCGGATTGGCCAGGCCGGAGGGAGCAGATGCTCGGCCCAGGGTGTCTGGGCGCTGAGTTGGCGGAGCGGACCCGGCAGTCTCGCGGCGCCGGCGGTGCCGGTGATCCAGACCGCGCCGTCCTGGGTGGGCAGCATGTCGATGAACCGGCCCAGGCGGGTGTCGCGGGCCCAGCGCAGAACCTGCAACTCGCGCGCCGTGGCACGATACTCGGCCAGGCGATCGGGCAGGAGGATGAGGACGCGGTCTTGTTCGGCGGGCAGGAGCGGGACTTGGCGAAGCGAGCGGGCCAGGTTGGCTTCTCCTTCGAGCCGGATTTCGGGGATCGGATGCCGAATCCACTCGTCGCTGACGAATTCCATCAGGCCGTCTGCATAGACCGACCAGATTCGCCCGGCGCGGCTTTCATAGATGCGGTAGTTGCGTTCGCCGGGGGCGGGGATATGGCGGATGACATAGCCATCGAGGAAGCTCACGGCGTCGACCTCCCCATGCTTGACCCAGAGATTGCCGCGGGGCGTCACGGTGATCGCGGTGGTGATGGATTCCGTGAGGCCATCGGCGGCCTTGTAGATGCGCCAATCGGATTCGCGCGGCACTTCAGCGGAGCCGACACAACCGAGGAGGATGCGGAGGCAGAGGACGACGAGGATCGCGCGCGCCGCTCGCAGCGCGCGGGGACCGTGCGCAATCCTAGCCCGCATAGCAGTCTTTTTGCGAAGTCCGAGTGCCCTGTGCACCATCGCGGTGTACCACTCTCTGTCAACTTTCTTTCTTTTTGAAGGAAGTATCGTCCCGCAAAGGCCGTCAGCCGCTGCACATTCTGGTTGCGGCTTTGCCGCGCTGCGGAATATGCGGACTAGAGGGCGCGGCGAGTCGCCAGTTGGTTCAGCTCGGCCTGCACGCGGCGTTGGGTCACTTCAAAAATCAATGCGCCAGCCCGGGCGCTGTCCGTGAGATAGCCTCCGCGCACCGCGGTCTCGCAGAGTTCCGCCGCCTGGACGAGTTCGCCGCGGCGGCGCATGACATCGGCCAGGCGAGCCACGACGCGCAGAGGCGCCACGGGATCGAGCTTGAACTTCGCCGAGCCGCGGGGCAGATCGGCTGTCATGGCGCGGCGTCCGTAGTCGAGGCAGAGGTCGTCATCGCCGCGGTCCCAGGCCAGCTCGGCCAGGTAGACCTGGTAGACGCGCTGATTGTCGGGATCGAGTTCGATGAGGCGATCGAGGATGGCGGTCAACTCCTCCGTCGGCGGGGCATAGAACGCGGAGCGCTGTTCGCTGTAGGTGCGCATCAGCGCCAGACCGTACTGCCGCAGGAGATCGGGCTTCACGCGGGCCCTGTCGATGAGCCCATCCCGGAGGGGGGCGAGCCGGAGGACATCCAATTCGCCCGGGGCGTTGACGAAGACGAAGCGTGAGGCGACTTCGAGCGGTTCCCAGGCCTCGGGGAACTGCTGCTGCCAGCGGAGGAGCACGGAGGTGATGATATCGAGGAACGGTTTGCCGCTTTCGAGATAGATATTGGCGAAGGCCTCGAAGTCCGCCCACGTGAGCGCATTGGCGCGGAGGTAGTCGCCCAGCAGCGTGGTCGGGCGGCGCGAGAAATTCTCGTCGATCTGCCGGAATCGGGTTGCGCCATGGCGGACGAAGAAATCGCGTTGGGCCAGGTATTCGAGCGTCGGGTAGTAGTCGCTATGAATGCGTGTTTCAATGGGCGGGAGCAGGGCGCCGTGTGCGGATGAGATCAGCTCGTGCGAAAGCAGCAGCGGCATGTTGGTGAGTTTGATGCGTTCGAGATCGGCCTTCACCGACGGTTCGTCGAGGCGCGCCGCGAAGGCGGCCAGGTCGCTCGAACGCGGTTCCACGGTGCCGATGAGCAGGATGTCCGCGGCGTCGGTGTGCCAGATGCTGACATGTGGGAAGACCTGGCTGAATGTGGCGACGACTGTTTCGAGTCCGGTGTCGCTGAATTCGTAGAGTTGGACCCACTGGACCATGACGCCGCCGGGGTCGAGGTGGGCGCGGCACTCTTCGTAGAATTCGAGTGTGAAGACGCCTGCCACGCCCGCCATCCATGGGTTCGAGGGCTCGCTGATGATCGTTTGGTAGCGCCGCGGATTGAGCAGGAGGTAGGACTTGGCGTCGTCGATGACCAGCCGCACGCGCGGGTCGCGGAAGACATCGCGGTTGTAGGGGTTGAACAGCCTCGAGGCCTCGACCACTTCGGGCGAGATCTCGACCACATCGATGGTCTGGACGCTCGAATGGGCGGCGATCGCCCCGGCCGTCACGCCGCTGCCCAAGCCGATCACGAGCACATTCGTCGATTCGGGATGGAGCAGCAGCGGCAGGTGCCCGGACAGCAGTTGGGTCGTCATGTCTCCGAGCGTGCTGGCGTCGGTCTTGGCGTTGACCTTCAGGTAGAAGTCCGTTTCCGGGTTTTCGCCCGTATGGACGCTGACGGTGGCGCCGGCGCCGTCGCGATAGAACAGCGGTTTCCCTTCCTGCAGCCCTTTGTGATAATCGCGCCAGTTGGTGGCGAGCCCGCGGGGTCGGAACACACCGAGCGTGAGCGCGTTCTGCCAATAGCGAGCCAGGAACGGGGTCGAGGCGGCCAGGAACACGACGAAGAGGCCGGACGCCCCGATCGCGATCAGGCGTTTTGCGCCGCGTTCGACGCGGACGACAATGACCAGCCCGATCAGCAGGTTGACGGCCACCCCGAGCACGAACGTGCCAGCCAGGCCCAGACGCGGCATCAACACCAGCCCGGTCAGGGCCGCGCCCAGAACGGTCCCGACTGTGTTGACTGCAAAGACGCGTCCGACGGTGCGCCCAGCGCGTTCGAGCGAGGGCGTGGCGGCGCGCGTTACCAGGGGCAGAGTCATGCCCAGACAGACGGTCGGCACGAACATGACGGCGAAACAGAGCAGTCCCTGCAGACCCTGGTACAGGCTGTAGGCCTCGGGCCGCCGGGCCAGCAGGTCGGCCAGGCGGCCAAACCAATAGGGAAGGAATTCGTAGAAAAAGAGGGAAACGCCGACCGTGAGTGCCAGGGCCAACTCGGCCCAGGCAAACGCCGCCAGGGACCGTCGCAACGACCGCCAGCGATACACAATCCACGCCCCCACGGTCAACCCGGTGATGAATGTGATGAGCATGAGGGAGAAGGCGTGCGTGCTCGAACCCATGGCCAACGCCAGCAGGCGTGTCCAGGCCACCTGGTACAGCATCGCGACAAAGCCCGAAAGGCCGATGCCCAGGATCGCAAGGCGCAGTTCCACGGGCCCGTAGCTCTCCGGCTCGGCTTCCGGTCTCGGCGTGTCGGCTAGCCGAGTCGTGGCTTCGTCTTGGTCAGCTTGCCCCTCCTTGATGTAGCCGCTGACAAACAGGGCAAGGCCGCCGACGGCGAGATTGAGGACGGCGCCGACCATGAGCGTTGCCGGGAGGCCGATCGCTCCGATCCACCAGAAATCGGCCAGCCAGATGCCGATGACGCCGCCTGCGCTGTTGATGAAGTAGAGGGCGGCGACCTTCTCGCGCATCTCGCCCAGGGAGCGCGTCAGGAGGCGAGTCAGCAGAGGCAGCGTTCCTCCCATCAGCACGGTTGGGATGAGGATGGCCAGCAGGCTGAAGAGGAACTTCAGCGCCAGAAGTCCGGCGGAACCCGGATCGAGCGAGCGGGCCAGGCCGAGGAAGCCGCTGTAACAGAGCTGGTAGTGGATAGGGAAGATCAGCGCGTACACCCCGATCGCAATCTCGAGCCAGGCATAGCTGGCGAGCGGTCGCCGGGTGCGGTCGGCCCAGACGCCGATCCAGAGGTTGCCCAAGGCCAGGCCGCCCATAAAAGCCACGAGAACGGCGATGACGGCATAGCTGGTGTGACCCAGGAAGAGGGCGAGGTACCGGGTCCAGACAATCTCGTAAACCAGACCCGCCATGCCCGAGAGCAACAGGCACAGCATCGCCACGCGGAGCAACAATCGGCTGCGGTTTTGCACGGCGCCGGATGCTACCGTCGTCTTGCCCCAGAGCAATCCTAATAGCGGGCCTGCAGGCCCAGGGCCAAAGCATGAAGTGGAGCGGCAGGATGGCAGTCAGAGTCGGCCCGGTTATGCGGCGGTGAGGGTGGATGCGCTCCTGCTACTCGGCGATTGTCACTTCGAGCGTTTCCTCGAGTCCGATCTCATGGTCCTCCTCGACACCGATAGATGGGCCATCGATGGACGTTTCGATCGAAGCGGCGGCGCGGTCGGCAATCGGGGTATCGGTCTTGTGGAACCTGACGCTGACGATCTTGCTGACGCCCTGTTCTTGCATGGTGATGCCGTAGAGGACATCGGCCATGCCGATCGTGCGTTTGTTGTGGGTGATCACGATGAACTGGGAGTGGGGCAGAAAGCGCTGGAGCACCCGGATGAAACGGTCGATGTTCGATTCGTCCAGCGGCGCGTCCAGTTCGTCCAGGACGCAGAACGGGCTGGGTCGGACCTGGTAGATGGCGAAGAGCAGCGCTACGGCCGTCATGGTCTGTTCGCCTCCGGAGAGCAGCGAGATGCTCCGCAACTGTTTGCCTGGCGGACGCGCCATGATCTCGATGCCGCTTTCGAGAACGTCCCCCTCGTCCACCAGGTTCAAATCCGCCGCGCCGCCCCCGAATATCTCGATAAAGATCGAGCGGAAGTTGTCGCGGATGTTGTGGAAGGTTTCCGTGAACATCTGGCGGGTCTGCGTGTTGACGCGGTTGATGACCTCGACGAGCTGTTCCTTGGCCTTGATCAGATCGTCGTGCTGCGAACTCAGGAATTGATGGCGTTGCTCGGTCTCCTCGTATTCCTCGATCGCAACCAGATTCACCGGCCCCATCTCGTCGATCTTTGCCTGGAGTGCGGCGACCTGCTCGGCCACGGCGTTCCAGTCGGTCGAGACGCCCGCGGCCGCCATTTGCTCGGGAGTCAGGGTCTCGACCCGGGCGGGTCCTTCGGCGGCATAGGTGATGGTGATGCACTCGCTGCGGACGTCGGCAAGGTTGATTTGGTAGCGCTCCTGGATGCGCTCGACGATGTTGCGCAGGCCCATCTCTTTCTGGGCCAGGTCCACCTCGGCCGCGCTGCGCAGTTCTTGCTGCTCGGTGAGGCGGCGGCGGCTGTTGCGCAGGGCCTCTTCGCGCGTGGCGATGTCGTCCGCCTGGGCGTCGCGCTGGGCCAGCAAATCGGCCGTCCGCAGGCCCAACTGGTCCCTCTCATGCTGGACGGCGCCGATGCGTCCGCGGGAGTCCTCGATTTCCATCTGGGCCTGGCCGCGGCGGTCGAGCACCTGGGCGATTTCCTGGCGGCGCTGTTCGAGCAGATGTGCGAGTTCGCGAATCCGTTGTTCGAGCGGCCCCTGCTGCTGGCGGAACGAGGCGGCAAGCTGCTCCTCGGTGGCGACCGCCACCTTCGCCTCGGTGACGGCGGCGTTGAGCTGGTCGCGCCGGACGCGGAGTTGTTCGAGTGCGCCTGTGAGTTCGGTCAACCGGCGCTGCGCCTGGTGGTCGCGCGCTTCGAGTTCGCCCACCTGTGCGGACAGGCTGGCGCGCCGCTCGCTGCCTTCGCGCTCCTGGCCGGCCAGGGTTTGGATCTCGAAGACGACGGTGTCGACCTTCTGTTCGAGCATGCGTTGGGCGTTTTGCAGGGCCTTGAACTCGCCCTGACGCGTGGCGATGGCGACTTCCTGCGCCTGCAATTCGGACTGGGCCTGCTGCAGGCTCGCCTGCAACGCGGTTTGCTCGCTCAGCAGCGTCCCTTTGCGGCGGCTCGCATCGTTCACGCGGGCGTGGACCTCCGCCAGCGACCGCTCGAGTTCGGCAATCTGGTTCTTCCGCCCCAGAATCGAGGACGGTCCTTTGCTCGAACCGTTGCTCGAACCGCCCGTGAAGACGCCGTGCCGATTCAGCAAATCTCCGGCGCGCGTGACAAAATCGAAGCGCCCGCCGCAGGCCCGCCACGCGGTCGTCGCGGCCTCGAGATCGGGAGCGATCCGGGTCCGTCCGAGAAGGCTTTCGAGCAAGGGAAGCACCGCGGCATCGCCTTCCACCACGCCGAGCGCGGCCACGCACCCGCGCGCTTCGAGCGGGTCCTCCGCTCGAGGACAGGCCGCTGCTTCTGGAGCAGTCTCAGCGGCAATGGGCGGGCTCGTGGCGTCGCGCGACGCCTCGCGTCGGGCGGTCGCAAGCTCGAGCGACGCGATGCTGGCGCGTCCTTTCTGATGGGCGCTCAAGTCGGCCAGAATCTGGCGCGCGACGTCCGGCGAGTGCGTCAGCACGATCTGCAACTGGGATCCCAAGGCGGCCTCGATGGCCGGAACGTATTCGTCCGGGACACGGATGCGATCGGCCAGAGAGCCGAGCACCTGCTGGGTGTCCTTCAACGCGGCGAGCGCGCCCGCGCCGAAGCCCTCGCGGCTGGATTCAAGCTGTTGGAGGACGTTCAGACGCGAGTGGGTCTCGGCCTGCCGGCGCTGCAGTTGGTCCAGGTCCAGCCCCGCCTGCCCGATCTCGCGCTGCACCGTGCGCAGGCGTTCCTGGCGCTCCTGGAAACTCGATCGGCGTGTCTGGAGCGCAACCTGTTCGGCTTCCGATTCGCGCGCGAACTCTTCGAGGCGCTTGGCGAGCCCGGCGCGCTCCTCTTCGAGCTGAATCTTCTCCGCGGAGAGCTTCTCGATGCGGATGACATTGCCCTGTTTTTGCAGGTCGAGGGCATTGATCTCATTGCGCGCGCGGGTCAGTTGCTGGGCGACATCGAAGACATCGCTCTGGGCCTGGCGCATCGCCTCCTGCTTGAGCCGTGCGTCATCCTCGAGCTCCTTCAGCCCCTCGCGCCGGGCTTCGAGCTGGCGCCGCGCATCCCCCAGCTTCGCCTCTGCCGACTCGAGCCGCTCCGCCGTCTCCGCCAATGCCCGCTCCGCCGCAATCTTGCGCTCCTCCGCCTCCGCGATGTCCGCCAACGCCTTCTCGTTCCGAGCGGCCAACTCGCGCAGGCGCTCCTCGTTGTACTGAATTCGATGTTCGTGCCGCTCCGCCTCGGCCTTCAATTCCAGCCCGCGCTGTTGACTCGACGAGATCGCGTGTTCGAGCTCGGCGAGCCGCTCGCGCAATTGCGACACCTCTTCCTCGCCGCGCACCACTTCGCCGCTGCAGGTCTCGATTTCGCCGCGCAGAGCCTCGATGCGCTCCCGCCCCTCCTCGATATCGAGTTGCGACACGTCGTATTGATGCCGCGCCAGTTGGGTGTCGAGATGCTGCAACTCGGCCATGTACTGTTTGTAGCGCCGCGCCTTGCCGGCCTGGCGCTGGAGCGAGATGATCTGTCGCTTCACCTCGCGGATCAAATCCGCCACGCGCAGCAGATTCTGCTCCGTCCCCTCGAGCTTGCGGATCGCCTCCCGCTTCTGGGCCTTGAAACGCGTGATGCCTGCCGCCTCCTCGAAGACCAGGCGGCGATCCTCGGGCCGGCTCGAGAGTATCTGCGTGATGTTCCCCTGCGCCATGATGCTGTAGCTGGCGCGCCCGATGCCCGTGCCGGCGAACAGTTGCTGGATGTCCTTGAGCCGGCATGGTGTCTTGTTTATGAAGTACTCGCTTCCCGCATTGCGAAATACCCGGCGAGTCACTGTCACTTCGTCGTACGCCAGTTCCACGCCTGCCGCCTTTAAGTGATCCTTGTCCACCCCCCCGAGCGTCAGCGACACCTCGGCCAACCCGAGCGGTTTGCGGTTGTCCGTGCCGTTGAAGATCACATCGGTCATCTCCCCCCCGCGCAGGGCCTTGACCGATTGCTCGCCCAATACCCAGCGAATCGCATCCGCAACATTCGACTTGCCGCAGCCGTTTGGACCCACAATCGCGGTGAGTCCGGGCTGAAAAACCAAGGTCGTCTTCTCGGCGAACGACTTAAAACCGAAGGCAGACAGTGTCTTCAGGTACATCGCTGGACGGAATACCGGAAAATGACCCAGCGTGTAAAGCTGAAAACCACAAGATAATGTGGGAGAGTCTTGTCTGCCGCACAACTAATAGGGATGCCCGGTTTCTATCCCGGTTGCCAGTTTTGTATTGGGATTCGGGCCGGTATTGTTCTTTTCCAGTTGGCACGGCAGCGTGGGTGTCAGTAGGGTCTGGTTACTTTGTCGCCGGTCTGGAGCACGAGGCTGCCAAGCCGGGAGATTGAAGCGAAGCGCGTGCTCGAGATTCGACCATCCGTGATCGAGACTCGCCCGGCCATGCCGGGCGACCCGCGGGCATTGGTGGCGCGGCTTGGTCGGCCCGGGCTTCGCGCCGTGCGCGCAGTTCTCGCGGGACTCGCTCGGGCTCAGGTCAAGGACACGGCGTCGCTGCGGTCGTTTCTGATCGAGTACCAGACCCAAGTTCTCGGTCCGGTTGAATTGACAGCGATCCAACGGGCGCGTTGGCATGCAGACCGGAACGAGGTTCGCGAACTTCTGCGGCTGGATCGGCAATTGGGCGAGGACGCCCGGCTGAGCCGTTTTGCCGCAGCGAGCCGGGCTGTGGGTCGCGCGCAATTGCGGCGGTTGCAGCCTCTCAAGGACGTGCGCCTTGTCCGCCGGTACTGGGAGGCGGTCGGGGCGGGGCGGGCCTCGGCCTGGCATCCGTTGGTTTACGGTGTCATGCTTTCCGTCTATTCGATCCCCATGCGTCAGGGGTTGCTGCACTACGGGGGCCGGACCCTGGGCGGGTTTCTGGATGCGGCGGCGACGCCCTTGAGGCTTTCGCTGGAGGATTGTTGCTCGCTCGCGGCGGAACTCGATCGCGCGCTGCCTGCGCTTGTCGAGCGGAGTTTGCTGCCGTGCGAGCCTTCGCGCGACTGCGTTTGCGCACGGCTGCCGGCTCCTGGCGCGTGAGCCGGGGCACGGTCCGCATTGCGATCAGGGAGAGTGCGAATCCCTCTTCAGGCGCGTTTGTTCGAGCGCCTGCTGAGCGGGGGCGAAATCGGGCTCGATCCGCAAGACGGCTTCGTATTCGGCAATGGCGTCATCGAGCCGATCGAGAGCGGCGTAGGAGTTCGCTAGATTGAAGCGGGCCTGCCAGTAGTTGGTGTCGAGTTGCGAGGCCTTGAGAAATGCGTCGGTCGCCTCGGCCACGAGACCCCGCTGGCGGAGCGCGTTGCCGAGGTTGTTATAGGCGGAGGCGTAATCGGGCACGGCCTTGATCGCGGCGCGGAAATGCTCGAAGGCCTCGTCGAGCTTGCCCATCCGATGCAGGAGGATGCCGAGGTTGTTGTGCGCCTCGGCATATTGGGGGAACAGTTCCAGGGCGCGGCGGTAGGATGCGACGGCCTCTTCCTGGCGGCCCATGCGGGCGAATGCAATCCCCAGATTGTAGTGGACATCCTCATCCTCGGGCGTCAGGCGTTTGGCCTCCTCGTAGACCTTGGCGGCCTCGGCGAATTGGCCTTGGCGAAGCAACTCATTGCCACGGGTGACGAGGCTGGCTGCTTCCGCCCCTGCGCCGCCGTCTGGCCCCGACTCTGTCGAGTTGGCCCCTGAGCCGGATGCAGGGTCTTGGGCGCGGGACTGGTTTGGGTGGGCGCCGCCGGAGGGGCCTGGAGAGCGCCGGGCCGCGCCATGCCAGGCCAGCCCGGCCAAGAGCAGAATGAAGACGCCCGCCACCGCCAGCCCGACTTTGCCAGACGGCTTTCGTGGCGGGCCCCTGCGGCTCGCGTCTTTGCGCGCCTTGCTCATCAACCGGCGATTGCGCTTTCGAACTTGCTTCGAAGAGCGGCGGGCGACGGGGCGCCGACCATGGTGTCGGAGACTTGGCCGTTCTTGAAGAGCACCAGGGTGGGGACGCTGGTAATGTGGAATTGGTTGGCGAGATCGCTCGCATCGTCCACGTTCACCTTGACCACCTTGACGCGCCCGGCGAACTCGCCGGCCACAGTGTCCAGGAGAGGCGCGATCATCTTGCAGGGGCCGCACCACGGCGCATAGAAATCAACCATGACGGGGACGGTGGACTTGAGGACTTCGCTCGGGAATTGGGCGGAGGAGATTTCGGTCACGTTGGTCATAGATCAGTTCCAGGTTCAGATTCAGATTCAGATTCAGATTCGGCTTCAGTTTCGATTTGGCACTTGCCGCTTTCCGAAGAGCCGCCAGCCTCGAAAAGGTTACATGCGGGTGGAGTGTGGACCCAGCGCGCGCAAAAGACAATGGCGACATGGCATCGAGGCTTTACCGTGGCGTTGCGGGCTGGCATAAGGACGGCACCAATATGCGGACTCGAACCTCAATCCTCGCCTTTTTTGCATCCGTGGTGTGCTTGCCGCTGCTGCTTGGAGTTCAGGATGGACCCTCTCCGAGCCGGATCGACTTGCCGGGGCGGCGCGCCGACGGTTCGGTGCTGCTGCCCAACCAGTGGTCGCTGCGCCCGGTGGGGCGGCAGGTGACGTTGGGCGATTTCCCGGTGAACATCGCCGTCCACCCCGGCGGGAGCCACGCCGCGGTTCTTCACAGCGGCTACGGCGATCATGAAATCGCGATTGTCGATCTGGGCCAGGGAAAGATCGTGACGCGCATCGGTGTGACCGAGGCGTTTTACGGGCTCGCGTTCTCGTCGGACGGCGCCCGTCTGTACTGCAGCGGCGCGAGTGACGAAGTCATTCACACCTTTAGGTTCGAGGGCGGCTACCTCGGCGAATACCGCCCGTTGCGCGTCCGGCCCGTGGCCGATCGGGGCGTGCCGGGCGGCCTGGCTGTCAGTCGGGATGGCTCGCAACTCTGGCTGGCCAATGTTTGGGGTCATCGTTTGACGGGTCTGGACCCTCTCACGGGGGACCGGATTGTCGATTTCGCCCTGGACGAACAGTTGGCTGCCGGCCTGGATTTGTCATTGCCGCCCGCCGACCCGGATATCGCCGCCGCGACCAAGCGCGACGAAGCGCAGTCCGATCCGACGAAGCCGGCCTCGCCGTATCCCTACGGCTGCGTTTTGGACGAGCCGCGGCAGCGACTTTACGTCAGCTTGTGGGCGAAGGCGTGCGTTGCGGTGTTCGATCTCAGGACGCGGCGGGTGAGCGCCCTGTGGCCGGTGCAGGAACATCCAAACGAGATGGCTTTGGCGCCGTCGGGAGCCGTGCTGTTTGTCGCGAACGCGAATCGGAACACCGTGAGCGTTCTCGATGCGGAGACGGGGCGGACTCTCGAGACACTGAACTCGTCGCTGTATCCTCAGTCGCCTCCCGGATCGACGCCCAACAGTCTGGCGCTGACGCCCGACGGGGCGCTGCTCTTTGTGGCCAACGCCTGCAACAACAACGTGGCGGTGTTCGACGTCAGCGAGCCGGGTCGGAGCCGATCGCTCGGTTTCATTCCCGTAGGCTGGTATCCCACATCCGTGCGAGTCACGCCCGACGGACGCCGGCTGCTGGTCGCCAACGGCAAAGGAATCATCTCGCGCGCCAATCGTCATGGCCCCCAGCCGGGCGAACTCGATCCGCCGCGCACGGTCCGCGAGTACATTGGCGGCCTGTTTCGGGGCACGCTCAGCCTGATCGATCTGCCGGAAAGCCGCGGCAAGCTGGTCGAGCGGCTCAAGAACTGGACGGCTCAGGCCTATCGGTGCAGTCCGCTCGAGCCCGATGCCCGGGTCAAGGCGCGGCCCGCGCAGGGGCATCCCATCCCGAGCCGGGTCGGCGATCCCAGTCCGATCAAGTACTGCATTTACATTCTCAAGGAGAATCGGACCTACGACCAGGTCCTTGGCGATTTGCCCGAAGGCAACGGCGATCGCAGTCTGTGTCTGTTTCCGGAGAGCGTGACCCCCAACCACCATCAGCTTGCCCGGGAATTCGTCCTCCTCGACAACTTCTACGTCGACAGCGAGGTCAGCGCCGACGGTCATGAATGGAGCATGGGGGCCTACGCGACCGATTACGTCGAGAAGACCTGGCCCATGTCCTACGGCCACAACCAGCGCGGCAAGTACTCTTACCCGAGCGAGGGCGCGTTCCGCATCGCCGCGCCTTCGTGCGGCTACCTCTGGGATCGGGCGAAGGAAGCCGGCATCAGCTACCGGTCGTACGGGGAGTTCGTCGTGAACGGGCGCACACCAAGCGATCCCGCCCGAACGCTCATCCCGGCCCTCGTCGGTCACATCGACCCCGGATTCCGTGGATGGGACATGGATTACCTGGATCAAGGGCGCGCCGACCGCTTCATCAGCGAACTGCAACGGTTCGAGCGCGAGGGCAACATGCCGCGCCTGCAGATCATGCGCTTGCCCAACGACCACACCTATGGGACATCGGCCGGGAAACGCACTCCTCGAGCGATGATGGCCGACAACGATCTGGCTCTGGGGCGCGTGGTCGAGGCGGTGAGCCAGTCGAAATTCTGGCCCCGCACCGCGATCTTTGTCGTCGAGGACGATGCGCAGAACGGACCGGACCATGTCGATGCCCATCGCACCGTGGCGTATGCGATCAGCCCCTATGCGCGGCGGGGAGCGGTCGACTCGACCATGTACTCGACGTGCAGCATGTTGCGGACAATGGAATTGATCCTGGGATTGCAGCCCATGACCCAGTTCGATGCCGCCGCGACGCCGATGTACAATTCATTCCAGGACAGACCCGACACGCGCCCTTACCGCCATCGGCCGGTGACCGTAGATCTCGAGGAGCGCAACACGCCGCTGGCCTGGGGCGCCGATGAATCCGCGCGCATGGATTTCACCAAGGAAGATGCGGCCGATGACATCCGGCTCAACGAGGTCATCTGGCGTTCGATTCGCGGACCCGACCTACCGATGCCCGCGCCCGTGCGGGCTGCGTTCGTTTTTGCCGGGCAGGACGACGACGATTAGCGAGGCTCGGACAGACCCGGGGTTCCGATGCGGTACAGGCGCTGGTTTGGCGATGTGCCGAGTGGATCGCGCAATTCGATCAACCGCTCGGCAGTCGAGAGACCCGAAACGGCGGGAATCAGGGCGAGTGTATGCCAGGAACCGGGCGTGGTGCGATCGCGATATTGCACGGTGTAATTGCGATTGGCCACACCCTGGAACGTCACGGACACGCCGTCGCTTGCGTCGATGCTCAAAATCCTGAGCACGCTGTCGGGATCGAGCGGGTCGGTGCCCGCCAGGTATTCTTCGCGGTTGGATGCGCCGTCCCCGTCGGTGTCAGCGGCGGCGTCCGTCGGGTCGTTCGGATTGAGGTTGCAGCGGATTTCGTAAGCGTCGGGGAGACCGTCGCGGTCGGCGTCGGCGGCGATGACAACCCGGAGCGTCGCCTCTTCGCTGGTGACGCCTGAGGCGAGGGCGCCGGGATTCTTGACGCTCACCCAATACGTGCCGGCATCGGCGGCCCGCACATTGGTCAAGGTCAGGAAGTCGACGTGGGACGCGAGTGCGCGTTCGAAGACGGCGGCGCCGTTCCGAATCCAGCGGTAACGGATGGGCAATGACGCCTGGGGATTGACCTCGATGCCCAGCGTCACGGTCCCTCCCTCGATGACAGTGGCGCTCCACGGTTGGCGGACGATGACGGGATGGCCGACGACGCGCACACTGGCGACCGTGCTGACGGCGGTGTCCGTGTCATTCTGAACAATGACTTCGTAATCTCCCGTGTCGCGGGCCTCGGCGGAGGCGAAGGAAAGCGTGGACTCCGTGGCGCCGTCGACGAGAGCGCCGTCGCGCCGCCACTGGTAGCGCAAGGGCGAGGAACTGACTGCGACGACGGACAACTCGATGGGCTGTCCGGCGAGGACCTCGATCGATTGGGGCGAGGCAAGCAGGGTCGGCGGCGTCGCCACGCGGATTGTGGCGGGCTGACTGACGACGGCGGCCACGGCACTCGACACCACGACCCGATACTCGCCGGCGTGCGAGGCATGGAGATTGGTCAGGGTCAGGGAGTCGGCCTGGCCGGCGAGGTTCTTGCCATTCAATCGCCACTGGTACGACAGGGGACCGGAGCCGCTTGCCTCGACACGAAGAGTGATCTGAGATCCGGCGGCGGCGGTTTGGCTCAGCGGTTGGCGGGTGATCACGGGTGGCGCGGCGGCCACGTAAGCCTCGCCGGGCGATGGGGCCGCGGCCGTCCAATTGGCCGGATCGTTTCCGAATTCGGTCTCGACGAGTCGTTGGAGCGAGAAGGCGAGTCCATCGGCCGCCTCGGGCCATGGCGATGTATCGCGGTAGGCGACCCGATCCGCCAGGACGAATCTCGCCGCATACTCGGTGTCGGATTCGCGCTGGCCGTCGGCTTGCAGCAATTCGACGCTGTCGCCGTCGTTTGCCAATTGGCCCCGGTATGGCCCAAAGAGGCGTGTGGCGGCATCGAGGTTGTAGCGGGTCCGAAAGGCGGTGGCAGAAGCCGGAAGAGACGGATCGAAACTGACAACCAGGATTCGTTCGCCGGGCGCCAGGTATTCACTTGACGGGAAGGCGTATTGAACAGCGTTCCGCAACCGCCAGGTGTTGGTGGGGGCGGCGGGATCGTGGAGGGCGACGGCCGACGTGGTCACGTTGCACAACTCGATGTACTCGTCCTCGGTGTTGTTCCAGGCGGCGTTGTTGGTCACGACATCGGGCGGATGGTACATGATCTCGCTGATGACGACCGGTCCGATGCGCGGGGGGCCATTGGGATTGCCCAGAGTGCAGGTCGTTTGGGCGACAAAGTGTTCGAGTCCGTCGCTGGTGACGTGGCGTCCGAACGAAACCCCTGCGAGGGCCGGGCCGAACTTGAAGCCGTGCCGGTAGCCGGTGAGCCGGCCAGTGGCGTCGGCGGAAAACAGGTACACATCGTCGCCGGCAGCGCCGAGATTGAAGCTGGGGGGCACTCCAGGGTTGGGATTGAAATCGCGCTCGGTGAAAACCAGGAAGCCGCCTGCCGGAATCAGGGTGGGCGAGGGGATGCGGTACTTGGGCGTATCCGGGTCGTCCGACAAGAACCAGCCGCCCACGTCGACCGCCGCGCTGGTCGGATTGTGCAGTTCGATCGATCGCAGCAGCGGGGATTGAGCGCGGGTGAGCGCTTCGTTGACGCGCACTGCGGGGATGTCGGGCGCGTCGGGTTCGAGCTGTCCAGGCGTGCCGAGGAAGGCAGTGCCGACGCGCCAGCCTTCACGCCGGTTCCAGGCCGAACGCGGCTGGTGTTCGTCCGCGACGACCAGCGCGAATCCGAGTCCATCGGTGGCGGGATACCAATCGGGTTCATACCGGAAGTCGTGCACCTCTTCGAGCATGGGACCGACCAGGCGCACCCGTTCGCCTTCGTTGGCCAGGGACCCCCGGTATTCTCCGGCGACGTTTTGAACATGGGGGTAGCGGCGGGCAAATGCGGCGGCGTTCTTCACCACCACGACCGTTTGCCCGGGGGCGAGCGAGACGGCCTGCCCGGACGAGAACGAGAACTGGATGCCATGTGTGAACTCGAAGCCGCGCAAGTCCAGGGGCGCAGTGCCGATGTTCTTCAGTTCGACGAATTCGAGATCGCCCGGCTCGTCGCCGTTCTTCGGATCGGGAGCGGCGGGGGCGTACATGAGTTCCGTGATCACGAGCGGGGGGGTCTCGACGAGGAAGGTGGCCGCCGCGGGGCCGCTCCATCGGTTGCCGCTGCGCACGCGGGCCACCACGCGGCTGTTGGTCTGGATCGGGATGCCGGACGCGTATGCCCGCGCCCCGGGCGCGATGCCGCCTCCCTTGGCCCGCGGGTCGGAGCCGTCCAGGGTGTAGTAGACAGTCCCGGCCGGGCTGGAGGTGGTGAGGACGAATCCGGGTGAGACGGCGCAGTCGCCGCGGCTCAGTTCAGGCGCTTTGACGAATTGGCTATCAATCCAGTGGTAGCGGCCGTGGACCCAGGACTTGAGGTTGGCGATGATGCCGGCGTACGTGGTGGGGGTGACATACATGGACGGGTTGGGCCAGACGTAGGCGCCAAGGCGCGGCCATTTCTGGAAGTCGCGGACCTGGGCTTCGTTGAGCGACGCGGCCAATTCGTCGATGCGGGCGAGGACATTCGAGGAGGCGAAGATATTGGTGCGCAGCACGCTCCAGCGGTCGGCGATCCTCTGGTTGAAATCGGGATCGCCGGTTGTTCCGGACGAGGATGTAGTGCCGCACATCAGGCGTCGCAGCCAGATGTGGGCGTTGGCGTCGATTTGGGTGTAATACCAGCCGTTGGTGAGCCAGCCTTCGAGGTAATCGGCGTTGCCGAAGCTCAGGTTCCAGTCCCAGATCGGGTCCATGCGGAGCTTGCCGCCCCGATCCTTGCTCATGTAGTTGCTCAGGCGATAGCCGTCGATCTGCTTGGCGAACTCGACGATCCAGTGGTTGTCCACGAACGAATCGACGTCGATGTAGTGCGAATAGTGGTTCGTGCCGGTGGCGCCCAGCCAGTTGGCCGCGTACATCGCACGTTCGAATTGATTGAGATAGTTCCGAATCCAGTTTCTCTGGGCGATAGTGATCTCGCGCGGCTTGGGCTCATGGTACTTGAGGGCCTGGCCGCCGAAGCTCCCTCCTCCCGACGTGCTGAAGTTGAGGTCGCCTGGGCTGTCTTTGTCCTTCTTAACGATGTAGCCGCCAGTGATCTCGGGTTCGGCGTTGTGCTGGGGAGTCAGGCGGGCGATGTCGACCCGGTTGGCGTCCACCTTGATCTTCTCGAGCAGAATGTAGATGCCCGCGTAGTCGCGCGGGTAGTCGAGTCGACCGCCCGAGGTGTCGACGAAGACCTCGACGAACCGTCGGCGCGGGGCGTAGTGGCCCATCTTCTCGTGTAATTCGAAGGCGAGGAAGTTCTGGAGGAAGGGTTTGTCCGTGTATGGAGCGTAAAGCACCCAATCCGATTCCTTGGGCAGGCCCAGCAGGGGCACTTCGAGGTCGTTGCCGACGGCATCGTTGAGTTCGAGATTGTAGGCCTTCTTCGGAAAACCGGCCGAGGATTGACCGCGAATCTCAATCTGGGCCTTGCCCTGAAAGGTAGGGGGCGCCCGAAGCGCCGCCCGCCCGCGGTACGTGTCGATCGCAGTGACGAAGGCCGGCACGCGGGAGTCTTGAGAGATACCACGACCCGCGGTGTTGATGATTAGCAGCGGCAGGTTCGAGCTGAAGTTCGCCACTCCGACTCCGAGCAGGTTGTAAGTCTCGACGACGATCGAGCTCGGCAACAAACCGGCTTGGAAGACCCGGGCCTGGACGATGGTGCTTGCACTGATGTTGATGGGCGCCGTGTACGCCGTCGAGGAGCCCGAGGGCGTCGAGCCGTCGAGCGTGTAGCGAATCGTGCCCGAGGGCGCGCTCATGCTCAGCGTCAGGCTGGACGCGGCATAGACGCCACCCTTGATCGAGAGGACCGGGTCCGGCGCAAAGCCCGGCCCCGTCAACGCATTTCCTGCCCCCGGCGTCGGCGTGGTGAAATAACCCGTGAGTTCCGGACTCGTCCGGTCGCGTCCAAACGAGATGTCCTTCCGCTGCGGGGGATAGACCGGCGCGAACTCGGACACGATCCGGCCCTCGGGGTCCGCCAGTCCGAGGTAATCACCCTCGTTCGAGAGGCGGAAGTTTGTGTGCAACGCGGCCAAAGGATCGGCCAAGGCCCGACCGGACGCCCAGACCAAGAGGTAGCTGTTGGGTCCGATCGTGATGTCCGGGAAACGCCACTTGGCTGGATTGCCCCGGTCGTCGGTCAGCGACCAGCCGAGCAAGCTTGCCGCCTCGCCGCCACGATTCAGCAACTCGATCCAGTCCGATCGATTGCCGAAATCATCCCGAATTCCGTTTCCATTGTCGGCAAGGAATTCGGAAATGATGATGTTCGCTGCCGGAACGGTCGGATCGACGATGTAGTCCCAGCTTCCTCCCTGGAAGAGGTTCGGCGGGATTGCGAGATCGCCGATTCCGGCGTTTGGGGCCCACGTCACAGTGACTCGCCCCGCCGGAGGCTCCGCGAAGACGAAGGCGTAATCGCGCGGGGAATAGGCGGTGAGCGATGCGGCGGGCGCACCGTTGATCAAGAGATCGCTCGCATCGACGCCAGTGACGTTTTCGCTGAAGGAGATCTGGATGACCGAGAGCGCCCGAACCGTGGCGCCCGGTGCAGGGGCAACCTCGGCCAATGTCGGGGGTGTTATATCCAGAGTGCTTGTGCAGGCCACGGCGATGAGGAAGTCGGTGCTGTTGCTGAGGCCGGAGTTGAACGCCTGGACCGCGACGACGTTGGCGCCGGCTTTCAAGAGGCTGGGCGCGTCCGTGACGGTGAAGCTGGCCACATTGGGTTCGCCGGCCGCCGGAAGCGACAGCCAGTTGAATGCCGGTTCGCCGTCGGGCATGTTGATCCGTCCGATCTCTGTTCCATTCAACCACAGGACGCAGCCATCGTCTGCCTGGATTGTGAACGTCATTTCGGAGACCGCGGCCGGAGATTGGACGGTGAACGTCTTGCGCAGGTAGATGCAACTGTACCGGCCCCGCATGTCGGTCAGCGGGGTGTTGCCGGTGAAACCGCTCGAGTCTTCGTAGTAGAATGGGCCGCGCCCAATCAGCCAGGCGCTGTCATCAAAGCCAATCGAGCGCCAGGCCGTCGAGTCGGGCTTCGAAGCCTCCTCGAGCCCCTTGAAATAACGGAACTCGGTGTCCTCCCCAAAGACCACGCCTGCTCGCAAAGCGTTGGCACCATTCCACCACAAACACATCGCCAGCACCAGAAGCGGCGTTGCCCGAAGCCGGGCCAGCGCGGAAAACCCGTGTCCGGAGAGACTCACAGGTTTGCGGGCTCTGACGATGGCAGGGCGGGTGCGGCCCCTGTCCTTCGAGGGCGGAGCGGTCGAGTCCAGTCGATTCATGCGGTCGAGGAAGATGTTCATCACGCGCTCGATGAGAGTAATCCACAGCGAGCCAGAAGCCAAGGGTCACGCGCGGGACAGATTCTCTGCCGTGCTGATTCTGAGGCGCGGGACGGCAAGCGTTGCGTTGGCGCCGGAGCGCGTCGGGTCCTCGACAACTGGCTGAAGGCGTGCCACTTTGGCGTCCATGGCTCTGAACGAAAAGCTCGAAGGGCTCCGGACGGTGCTGCGCGGCTATGGCTCGTGCCTTGTCGCCTACTCCGGTGGAGTCGACTCGGTCTTTCTGGCATACGTGGCGCGGCAGGTCTTGGGCGACTCGCTGCTTGCGGCGATTTGCGATTCTCCAAGTCTGCCCAGGCGCGACCTCGATGAGGCGCTGGCGTTGGCGGCCCGGTTGGACATCCCGGTCCGCGTGGTCCAGACCGCCGAATTCGCGAGTTCGGACTACCTGTCCAATTCGCGCGAGCGCTGTTATTTCTGCAAGCACCTTGTGATGGGCGATCTGTGTCAATTGGCCAGGCGGGAAGGGCTTGCGGTGGTCGCCTATGGCGAGAACGCCAGCGACGTCGGCGACCATCGTCCGGGGGTTCGCGCGGCGAGTGAACTCGGTGTGCGGGCGCCTCTGAAGGACGCAGGATTGACCAAGGCCGACATTCGGGCGTTGTCGGCTCAGTTCGGTTTGCCCACGGCGGACAAACCGGAGATGGCCTGCTTGAGTTCGCGGGTCCCTTACGGGGAGGCCCTTTCGCCGGGCAAACTGCGGATGATCGAGCAGGCGGAGGCCGTGCTGCGGGATCTGGACTTCCACGACATCCGGGTGCGGCACCATGAGTGGAAGGATGCAAACGGCGGTTCGGTGCGGCACATGGCTCGCATCGAACTCGGGCCGGGCGAGTTGGGGCGTCTTGTGTCGGACGGCCTGCACATCCGGGTGGCGCAAGCCCTGCGGGCCCTCGGTTACGCCCACGTCACCCTCGATCTCGAGGGCTATCGGCGCGGCAGTCTGAACGAGGTTGTTTAGACGTAGAGAGCGCTCTGCAGATCGCGCACCACGACGCTCATGAACGGATAGCGCTTGTCCGGCTCGCTCTCGAGGCAGCGCAGAATCGTGCGCTCCGCAACCATCGGAATGTCGGGATTCAAGGCCCGAGGCGGTGTGAAGTCGATGCTTCGGTCGAGTTGCCGGCGCAGGACCTCGGCGGGCGAATCGCCGGGGAACGGTTTCTGAAAAGTCAGGAGTTCGTACGCCGCAACTCCGAACGCGAAGATGTCGGCCCGATGGTCGACCGGTTTGCGCAGGAGTTGCTCGGGCGACATGTAGGCGGGGGTGCCGGGGTTCTTGGCGAGTTTCTTGGGGAACTCCGGGCGTGGAAGGGCCAGATCGAAGTCGATGAGCCGGACGCTTCCGTTGCGGGTGACCAGGACGTTTTCGGGTTTGAAATCCAGATGCATGTAGCGGCTCTCATGCACGTGTTCGAGCGCGATGGCCATGTCGATCAGGATGTTCCCGATGTATTCCTGCAGGACTGGATCGCTTTGGGCCATCAGGAGCTTGAGGTTGGCGCCCTCGACGTACTCCATGGCCAGGTAGAGGCAGCCGTCGTACTTCCCGTGGCTGCGATAGCCAATGACAAACTCGTGGTTGTGGATTTGTGACAGAATCTCACACCCGCGAACGAAGCGGCGTCGCGCCGTGAAGTTGTACCGATGAGTCGAGTGCAGACACCGAATGGCGCACGTCTGCTGATTCTGATCCTGGGCCAGCCAGATGTCGGCCATGCCGCCGCTGTTGATCAGTTCGTGCAGGAAATACGGACCCAGCGGACCGGGTTGCCGATGCCCGCCGTCGTCGTCGTGTCTTTTGCCCAGACCAAACATGCCGGATGCGCCGAGACTATGCCTCAAGGCAATCTTTGTGCCAAGCTTCGCCTCTTGGCGCCAACACGTTTCACCCGGTGCATCCGGAGATTGTCGGCGGGAATGGGGGTTGCGCCGCGTGAGGCCTGCCTGCCGCGCCTGCCTGTGCCGTGCCCGACACGGCAGACAGGCCGCTGCGCTTTGCGGCGCAGGCAGGGCACGCGGCCTACAGCGGGAGACTCCATCCGTTGCAGGCCCGATGCCCTCACCGGGCGACAGAATGTCGACAACCGTCAGATGCACCGCGTTTCACCGGTCGGGGATTCTGCCGGCTTTACGTTTTGCGCGTATGTGCGACGATCGTCGGCGCCAATGTCGCAAGTCAGAGAACGTTTCGTGAGTTCGGAGGGCCCACCAGCCGGCCCGATGCGCCGGCTGGTGTTTTCGAACTATGACTCGGTGGGCAATCCCTATTACGGCGGCGGCGGCGCCCGGGCGATCCACGAGATCGCACGCCGGTTGACCGGACTTTATAACGTTCGCGTTGTCACGGGCCAATTCCCCGGCAATCGCGCCCGGATCGTGGACGGTGTGGCCTACGAGCCGATCGGCTTGCGCCGAGCCGGTCCTTACCTCGGACAGATGCTCTATCAGTTCTGCCTTCCGTGGCGGGCGGCCCGCGGCGATTATGACCTTTGGGTCGAGAGCCTGACGCCTCCATTCTCGACGGCGTGCCTTCCATGGTTCACCCGCAAGCCGGTTGCGGCCCTGACGCAGGTGCTGGCCGGGGCGGGCATGACCCGCAAGTACGGGCTGCCGTTCGCCACGATCGAGCGGTTGGGCCTGCGCGCCTATCGCCACGCAATCGTCCTCTCGACTCATCTGCGCACGGTTGTGACGCGCGCCAATCCCCGCCTCCGGACGGTCGTCATTCCCAACGGCGTGAGCCCCGACCTGATCGACCTGCCTGTCCGCCGCGATGAAAGGCACCTGCTCTTTCTCGGGCGAATC
The DNA here is from genome assembly GCA_002071485.1 of Verrucomicrobia bacterium ADurb.Bin006. GTDB lineage: Bacteria > Verrucomicrobiota > Verrucomicrobiia > Limisphaerales > J093 > MWFF01. Next base: position 27,016 of record MWFF01000197.1, read on the forward strand.
GATATCGAGCAGAAAGGACTCGATCTCTGGATCGAGGCGCTTGCGGCCATTGCGCCCCGCCTCGCCCCGCCGGTCCTGATCGCCGGGACCGGCCCCGCCCGCCAGGAACAGCAATTGCGCCGGCGCATCGCGTCGCTCGGCCTGGAGGACAAGGTCCGCCTCCTCGGCAAGGTCGGCGATCAGGCGAAGAGCGAGTTGCTTCGGCAGTCTTTCCTGATGGTCATGCCCTCGCGGCACGAGGCCTCGCCGTTGGTCCTGATCGAGGCGTTCTGTCACGCCGTGCCGGTCGTGATGTTCGATATCCCCGATTTGGGCGATATCCCTGGCGATTGCTGTGTGAAAGTGCCCGCGTTCGATACCCGGGCCTTTGGCGAAGCGGTGCTCGATCTGATCACGGACGAAGCCCGGCGCAGCGCGCTGGGGCGAGTGGCTAAAGCCTTTGCCCGGCGGTTCAGTTGGGACGATCTGGCGCCGCAATACGCCGCCTTTTTCGAGGAGATGTTTTCCGACACGGCTTTATGAGCGCAGAGCGCGAGAAAGAAACGGCAATCGGGATTGATATCGGCGGCACGAAGATGGCTTTGGGGATCGTCGATGGCTCCGGGATCGTCCGCGTGCAGGCTGTTCTCCCCACCGAAGCCGAGGCCGGCTTTGACCGGGCGGTCACGAGACTTGGGGATGCCATCGAGGCGTTGTGCGGTGAGGCGGGGGCGCGGACGCGCGCTCTGGCCGGAATCGGCATAGGGTGCGCCGGGCCGCTCGATACAGGCCGGGGGTTGATCAACAATCCCTACACGCTCGCGGGATGGGACAAGTGCGACATCGTCACGCCGTTGCGAGCCCGGTTTGGTGTGCGCGTGCGACTCGAGAACGACGCGGATGCCGCGGCGATGGGCGAGTGTTTTGCGGGAGCCGGGCGCGGATTCGACCCGATTGTGATGCTCACGCTCGGCACGGGTGTTGGCGGGGCGGCGATCGTGGGCGGTGAGGTCTACCGCGGTGCGAACGGCGAACACCCCGAACTGGGGCACGTGATCGTCTCGGATGACGGTCCGCCATGCTATTGCGGATGCCGCGGTTGCCTCGAATCGCTCGCGTCGGGCTCGGCGATCGGCGCCTTCGGCCAGACGGAAGGCCTCGCCGACGCGCGGGCCGTGTTCGCCGCCGCGCGGAACGGAAAGACCGGGGCGCAAGCGATCGTTGACCGCGCTCTGGCCGCGGCCGCGGCAGGGGCGTGGACGGTCTTTCACACCTTCCTGCCGCGGCGCCTGATTCTGGGCGGGGGCATTGCGGAAGAGCACTTCGACCTGTTTGCCGCAGCCATGAACGGGCGTCTCCGAAAAGCGACACAATTCACGGCGCAGGCCGTCGAGATCGTGCGTGCGCAATTGGGGAACGCGGCCGGCATGATCGGCGCCGCGGCGCTTGTCCTTCGCTGAACGGGCGAGAAAGCAAAGCGCCCGGGCGGTCACCGCCCGGGCGCGTGTATGATTCGGTTGCGCGGCGGAGTCGCAAGGACTCGGCGGCGCGCGCTGGCGTCACTTACGCAACTGGAAGAACTGGTTGCCAGTGCCGATCGTCACGGTCGCCGGATTCTGCGTGCCCACCAGCGTCCATGTGGGCGCCGTGAGGGATGGGGTCGAGTAGAGGCTGAATCCCGCGGTGGCTGGAGCCCAGCCGATGGTCAGGGTGCCGGCAGCAGCCCCCTTCGCAATCGTCATCGTTGGCGCCTCGCTGCTCACCGGCGGAGTCGGGTCATCAGCCGGCGCCGGGTGCGTAAACACGGTGTAGAAGTTGATTTCATTCAGCGGTGTGCCCGTGTTCGGATTGATGAAGGCCCCGTCGCCGGGCTTGTTGTCGAGGTTGATCTCGCCCTTGGCGGCCACGCAGATCTGGCGGGTCGTCATGGCGATGGTCATCTGATAGGTGCGAATGCCGCCGGTGGTCGCGACGTTGATGAAGGGGAAGAAGCTCGGCGTCAACGGCTTGATGGTCATGGTCTCCTCGTTGAGGGCCAGCACGCGGGCAGCAACCTGATTCGCTTCGTAGCCCTCCGGCAGGGCGGTCCAGCCCACAGTGATGCGATTGAGGGCGTCGACCGCAACGTTGACGCGGTCGAAGCTGCCCGCGAACGCGGGTTCGCTCACGTCGAATGTGGTGACGCGTTGCGGATCGCGGGTATCCCAGGCAGCAAGCTTGACCACTTGGGCGTCGGTGGCTTTGCCGAGCAGGTATACATAGGGCGAGTTGATGTGCCCGGCGAGCCGTGTGCCGTCGCCACGGCCGGGGTCAAAACTGGCGCCGGACGACGACTGAGGAATTGTGGTTTGGAGGGTGCCGGCGTTGTCGTAGATGTAGATCAGGCCTTTGAACCGGGCGGCGAAGCCGCCTTTGATGGCGGTGACGTTGGCCCAGATCTGCTCGCTCTCCGTCCCAATCTCGAACGTCTCCTTCACCACCGTGCCGTCGGGCTGGATGATGACCGCCGTGGGCGCGCGGAAAGGCGCGATCAGGTTCGATCGATCGTCAATGACCACGACGAAGTTGCCGTTGTCTAAACAGACAACGTCGCCTCCGAAGCGGCTGATTTCGGGCATTGTGCCCGGGGTCCCCGAGGCGAGGCGTCCCAGGTTGGCGTCGATCGCCTTTGTGAGCGGCGTCGGCGTCAATGTGGTCGTGTCGAGCGAGAAGACCTGCACGCAGCCATAACGACCGTCAACCCCTCGGTCCATCCCGCCAGTCCAGCGGTTGTCGGTGTTGAATAGCGCAGGATCGAGTGCATGCGGCGAGGCCTCGCCGCCGACGATGTAGTTCTGTGCTCCGGGGCGTTGGTCGCCCGCAACGCGGCCCGGGTTGCCGTTTTGGCGCGAGGCGTTGATGGGATCCTTGTAGGGCTGTCCGGCGTCCGTGTAGAAGCCCTCAACCATCTTGGACGCTTTGCCGTCGACCGGCTGGAGCGCAACTACGTAACGTTGTTTGTCGGTTGTCCCGTCGGCGAACGTGTTGCCTTCGATCAGGAAGGTCGAGTTGCCCAGAACGCTGGCGTATGGCTCCCAGTTCCCCAGTTTGTCGTTCTCCGGCACGATGATTGGCTTGTCCGGCACAATCCGGGTCAACCCCACGGACTCGATGCTGCCCGGGGTGAGGATCGGCATGTTCGCGACCGCCGGATAGGAGAGGGGGGCGGTGATCGAGTTGGTCCCCGAGGTTCCGGTGGCGTCGCCGGTGTAGGTGACCGCCAGAGCGATGTTCACGCCGGGCTTAATGGGCATAGCCCGGAGATCCACGTTGAACTTGCCGACGGCCGGGTCTTTGTCATTGAGGCCGTTGTCGACGAACGATCCCACATAAGTGCCGGGGTGAGTCAAACCCATCGCTTCGGCCACGGGATCGACGACGTAAATGTCCACGACGTGCTTGGTGTAGCCGGCATCGAGCCTGGGGGTCGGCAGGCTCCCTGTCATGATCCCATCCGTCACGGCGTCGATCGTAGGCAGCACGCCAGACGTCCAGGGATCGAGAATGGCGTTGGCGTAGTAATCCTCATAGTTGCGGCCATTCTCGCCACTGAAGAAAGGAAACGCGCTGAAGTAGTTGCCGGACATCTTGTTGCGACGTGCGGTGAGGGGCACCGTCGCTCCGGCTTCGACGAAAAGAGTCCCCGGAACCCCAACGATGACGTTGGCTTCGATGTCGTCGCTCTTGCCGTCGCCGTTCGATCCGATGCGCACCTGCGCCGTGCCGGGGAGGCTGATGAAATTGGGCGTTCTGAAATTTAAGGCCTTCTGAGCCGTGGTTCCATCGGCGGCCACGCCGAAGTAATTGCCGGCCACGACGACGTTATTGGCGTTGCTGTAGAACTCGATGTCGTGGTTATAGACGGAATGCGCCACGAGGTTGCGCTCGTTGCCGTCGCTGTTCCCGTCGCCGTTGGTCCCGATAACCGTGTTGTCGGCGAGGCGTCCGTTCTCGAAAAACTCGACACTGGCGTCGTTTCCGGTGCGACCGAGCGCTTCGAGGTTGTAACTGACAAGCTCGACGTCCACGAAGGTCATCCCATCCGGGAAGATATTCACATAGTTGCCGGACACGCGCACATCAGGGGCTTCGAGGCCCAAGGCGATGTGGCAGCCAACCATGACGTTGAATTCCTGCAAATCGTTTATCTTGTCGCCGTCGGTGCCGACAACCAGCCCGCTCGAGTAGACGTCGCCGCCGTCGCGCCACCGGAAGGCGGTCACGGCGGAGGAGACGGGCTTGAGGCTGTCCTGGATGTAGGGATCGCCCGGAGTCAGGCCGAACCAGCAGCCCTGGACCTTGGCGTTCTTCGCCTCGTTGAGCAGAGCAATCGCATAGATCGCTGGGTCCTCATCGCTCCCGGCGGTGTGCCGTCCAATGAAGCTGATGCCGCGGACCTTGAAGTTGTCGCCTCCAAGAACGCCCAGAATGGCGTTCTCGCTGTCGCCATACCCCGAGTAGGGCAGACGCGTCGAGCGCCGAACGAGCAACTCGGGTTTCTCGGGGTCGGGGCTTGGCCGAGCTTCCTCACTCGTCGAATCGAGCACGATTTGAATGACCGCGTTGTTGCCGCCGAGAATGCCGTTGCTGTTGGGCTTCGAGCCCGGTTGCGTGTAGCCGTCGATCGTGACGTCGTTCGCCGTGATCAGCGGATACCCGCCCATCGGCGTGACCAGGATGTGCGGCCCCGTCCCCGGGATGTTGAACTTGATCGTGTCGCCGTCCGCCAACTGGCCGATGGCTTGCTTGAGCGACGTTTGCCCCGCAGGCGGGGAATCACTGTTCGTCGTCGTGACGATGATGTCCTTGGCTCCAACGGTGAGAGACGCCGCCGCGAAGGCCGTGGCAGCCACCGTCGCAATCGATAGACGCTTCATAAGTCGTTCCATGATGTGCTTATGTGCTTTTGTTTTGTGCTGTTGTGCTTGCCTGGAAATGCGTAAGCGGAATACTAATGCGGCGGAGAGCAAAGGACAAGAGCGAACTGCAAGAGTTTTTGGCGTCCGGTGTCCTGGAACGATTCGCGGACAGCAGTGTGCCTGGTGGCGGGCCAGGAGGCTGCCCGCGGCGCGAGCGTGGATTCGAGGCGCTCGGGAAGAACCCGTGTCAGTCCGCGGAGGAGCATTGCTTTGCAATGACGCGGATCGGCGAGCGCCTTTCAGCAATGCTCCGAAGCGGAATGTCAACTATTTAGATGCGACCCCACTGGCGATCCAAAGGGCGCTCGAGAAACTGGCTTGGCTTTGCCTGACGCTGCCGTAACGTGATTCCTCGTGCAGCGTCGCGATATTCTATGCCCTGGTGGCCGGGCCGTTTTCGGCCTGGCGCTGCTTTGTTTCTGCCTGGCCGCCTGGTCCGGCAGCGTCACCCTGCTCCCGCCGGCGGGGCAGGGGATGTTCCTCCGCGGTTTGTGCGAGGCTTCGGCGCCGGACACAGCGGCCTGGCGCCAGCCGGCTTTCGACGATCGGGATTGGGAGGTGGCGCAATTCCCCCTCTTCCACGGTCTGGCGCTGGGCGGGACGCGACTGTCGGACATGCCGGGCCGGTACACATCGGTCTATGTGCGGCGGTACTTCGTGGTGAAAGACCCGGCGGAGATCGTGCGGTTGGAGTTGGGCGCGGTGTGTGACGGTGGGTACGTGGCGTGGATCAATGGCCAGGAGGTGCGTCGCTCGAATGTCCGGACCGGCGATCTGACGTTCGATGATACGGCGTTGTCCGAGCAGGCGGATCCGGTCTTGTTCGAAGCCGAGGAGTTCGAGACCTGGCGTGGGCTGTTGGTGGCGGGGACCAATGTTCTGGCGTTGCAGGCCTTTTCGAGTTCGCGCGCCGACGACGCGGATTTTGTGTTTGATGCCTCGCTCGTGGCCACGATCGACGAGGACCCGCCGGTCATCGAGGCCGTCGAACCGCCGCCCGGGAGCGTGCTTCGCGCATTGCATTCGATCGAGGTTCAGTTCAGCGAGCCGGTCGTGGGTGTCGACGCCGCCGATCTGCTTGTGAACGGAAATCCGGCGATCGGGGTTGTCGAGGTCGTGCCCGGGGATTTCCTGTTCACCGTCGAGCCGCCGGGCGACGGACAGGCAGCGGTGGCCTGGCGGGCCGACCATGGCATTACCGACGCCGTTGGCGCGCGTCATCCGTTCGTTGCCAAGGGGTGGTCCTACCTTGTCGACTCCGCGTCGCCGTCGTCTGCCCTGGTGCTTTCGGAGTTCATGGCGGATAACAAGCGCACGCTCAACGACGAGGACGGCGACAGTTCGGATTGGATCGAGATTCACAACTCGGGCAGCGACACGGCGAGCCTCGCGGGCTGGTTTCTCACCGACGACCCTGCGAACCTCACGAAGTGGTGTTTTCCGGAGATCGAACTGGTTGCCGGTGGCTATCGGGTGGTTTTTGCATCCGGCAAGGACCGCACCAATCCGGCGGCGAAGCTCCACACGAACTTCAAGCTCTCCGCCGAGGGCGGCTTTCTCGCCCTGGTCGACCCGGCGGGCCAGGTCGTTTCGCAATTCGGCGCGGCCTATCCCCGGCAGGTGACGGACGTTTCCTACGGCTGGGTGCTGGGTGAGGGCCATGCCTTGGGTTACTTCACCAATCCCACGCCTGGCGCCCCGAATGCCTCGAGCGGACCCGGTTTCGCGCCGAAGGTGCAGTTCTCGCGCGCGGGGGGCACCTTCACCAACCCGTTCTCGTTGTCGCTCTCGTCGAGTCTGAGCGGAGCCCTGATCCGTTACACACTCGATGGCAACCTACCGACCAACGGCTCGACCCTCTACGAAGGGCCGATTGAGGTCACCAACAGCCTCCAGGTGCGCGCTCGGGCTTTTGCCGACGGCCTGCTGCCGGGCCCGCCGCGGAGCGAGGGCTACGTCCTGTTGGCGACCAATGTCCTGGGCTTCACGTCGGACCTCCCCGTGCTGGTGTTGCACTCCCATGGGAAAGGGGCGCCCAACTCGACCCGATTGAACTTCGCCCAAGTGTGCGTGTTCGAGCCGAAGTCTGGACGCACCCGGCTGACCGATGAACCGGCGCTGAGTGCCCGCGCCGGCGTGCAGATTCGCGGTTCGAGCACTGAGGGCTTGGCCAAATCGAGTTACAAGCTCGAACTGTGGGACGAGTTTGGAATGGACCAGAAGCACCCGCTGCTCGGATTGCCGGCGGAGTCGGATTGGGTCCTCTATGCGCCCAATCAGTTCGAGCCGGTGCTGATTCACAACCCATTCATCCATCAGATCAGCCGCGACATGGGCCGGTACTCACCGCGGACGCGCTTTGTCGAGGTCTACTTCAACCGCGGCAAAGGCCCGATGACATCCACTCATTACGCCGGCATCTATGTGCTCGAAGAGAAGATCAAGATCGGTCGGGAGCGGCTGGCGATTGACAAACTGGAACCTGAGAACCTCGCTCCGCCGTCCGTGACAGGCGGCTATTTGCTCAAGATCGATCGGTTGGATCCCGGCGATGTCGGTCTGGTAGCCGGCGGGGTGACCCTGGCATACGTCGATCCGAAGGAGCGGGAGATTCGACTGGCCCAGCGTCGCCCGCAGCAGAATTACATTCGGGACTATGTCAACGCGTTCTACAAGGCCCTGATGGCCACCAACTGGCTCGATGCGCGTCTGGGCTATCGCGCCTACATCGACGTCGAGGCCGCCATCGACTACCATGTCCTCGAAGTGCTCAGCGGCAACGTCGATGCCCTCGTCCTGAGCGCCTATCTGCACAAACCCCGCAACGGCAAGATCACCTTCGGCCCGCATTGGGACTTTGATCGCGCCCTGGGCTCGACCGACGGGCGGGATTCCAATCCGCGTCTTTGGGCGACTGGTCCGTTCTTCTCCGCGGCGTGGTGGAATCGGATGTTCACCGACAAGGATTTCTGGCAGCGTTGGGTGGATCGCTGGCAGGAACTGCGCGAATCGCATTTCTCCTTGAACAACCTCCATGGCCTGATCGATCGGCTCGCCGCCGAGGTCCGCCAGGCCCAGCCCCGCGAGTTTGCGAAATGGCGGATCGGGCTGCGCGGCGGTTCCTACGAGAGCGAAGTGCGATTGATGAAGAACTGGCTCTCCAATCGGATCGATTTCATCGATCGCCAACTCACTCAGCCGCCTCGATTCAGCCGGCTGGGCGGTTCGATCGCCCCGGGATTCGTCTTGCAGATCGCCAGCCCACCCAATGCTTCGGTTTATTATACTCTAGACGGTTCGGACCCGAGACTCTCCACAGGCGGCGTGTCAGCCGGCGCCCTCAGTTACACCGGCCCAATCACCCTCGATCGCAACGCGCGCGTGATCGCGCGCGCTCACGACCCGACCAAGAGGCAGACTGGCGGTCCCCCCGCTGTCTCGTCGACGCCGTGGTCCCGCCCGGTCGCGGCCACCTTCGTGGTGTCCACGCCCCGCCTGGTGATTACGGAAATCATGTTTCACCCCGAACCGCCTCCCAAAGGCGACCCCGATCTCGAAGACGAGTTTGAGTACCTCGAGTTGTCGAACCTGGGCTTGTCGCCGATCGATCTTCCCGGCTTCCGGCTGACCAACGGCGTCGAGTTCGCCTTCACGTCCGCCAGCGGCGTGACCCGATTGGCTCCGGGAGAACGGGTTCTGGTGGTCAAGAACCAGGCTGCTTTCCTGCGTCGCTACCCCGGCACAACCCGGATCGCCGGCGAATACACGGGAACACTCCACAACGCTTCGGACCGGCTGACGCTCCTGGGCCCACTCGAGGAGCCGATCAGCGATTTTGTCTACCACGATGCGTGGGCCCCGCTGGCCGACGGATTCGGCTTCGCCCTGGTTCTTGCCGACGAAACGACGGACCCGGCGGATTTGGGTGACGCCCGCCGGTGGCGATTGAGCGCGACAGTGGGCGGATCGCCCGGCGCGCCCGACCCGGCGCCGCCGGCACTGCCTGCGATTTGGATTCAGGAAGTGCTCAGTAACACCAGTCCGCCCGAACAGGACGCAATCGAGATCTCGAACCCCACTCGAGCGCCGGTCGACATCTCGGGATGGTATCTGAGCGACGATTTCAGGACGCCGCGCAAGTATCGTTTCCCGCAGGGCACCGTCCTGCCGCCGAGCGGCTTGTGGCTCGTCACCGAGGACGCGTTCAACGCGCCCGGCCCCGGCGCCTTCGGCCTGAGCGCCACCGGCGATGAAGTCTACGTGTTCTCGGCCGATGCCCAGGGGCGGCTCACCGGTTACATGCACGGCTTCGAGTTCGGACCCGCCGATCCGCACATGAGCTTCGGATTGCACGCGCTGGGCGGCAATCGCCAGGCTTTTGTCGAGCAGATCGAGCCCACCCTGGGCCGCCCGAATCGCGGACCGCGGGTCGGCCCCGTCGTGATCAGCGAAATCATGTACGCCCCCGCGACAGCCCCGTCGGGCGGGCTCGGTGAGGAGTTTGTCGAACTGCGCAACCTCACCGGCGAACCCGTACCGCTCTTCGATCCGGCGCGGCCCGAGTCGACTTGGCGCTTGAGCGGGGCTGTGAATCTGGTTTTCCCGCCTGGTATCATTCTGCCACCGCATGGACACATCGTCGCGGTAGGCTTCGATCCCGATCGCGATCTCGGGCGCCTCCTGGCTTTTCGGCAGCAATATCATCCGCCCGACGGGCTGGTCCTGACGGGTCCCTGGGAAGGGCGCCTCGACAAGACCAGCCAACCGCTGCGTCTCCAGCGTCCCGGGCAGCCGCGATCCGGCGGGTCCTCGGGGATTGAGACGCCATATCTGCTAGTCGAACAGGTGCATTACCTCGCGTCGGCGCCTTGGCCTGTCGAGGCGAACGGAACCGGTCGTTCGCTTGCGCGGCGCTTTGACGGCGCCTACGCGGACGATGTAGATAATTGGCATGCTGTCGTGCCCAGCCCCGGCGCGCAGGACACCGATGGCGATGGCTTGCCTGACGATTGGGAACTGGCCAACGGTCTCAATCCCTATTCCGCTGACGGTCAGGACGGCGCCACGGGCGATCCCGATCGCAATGGACTCGTCAATCGCGATGCCTATCGGTCCGGCCGGCCCGCCTGGTACGGACCGACCCGAGTCCAGTGCGCCGTGGCGCCGAATGATCCGGATTCGGTCCTCCTCGAATTCGATGCCGTCGTGGGCCGGCGCTACACGGTATTCTCGCGCGAGGCGCGCTCGGGGGCTTCATGGCGGCTCGAGTACACGGCACCGGCGATCCTGTTTGCCCAAAGGGTCGCGGTCCAGTTGCCCCGGCCCGACGGCGCCCGGTGGTACCGCGTGCGGGTCGAATGAGCGCTCCCATGAAGTTGAGAGTTGAGAGTTGGACGTATGCGATTCAAGGTTCCCGCGCGCATTGGATCGTTGAATGCCAAAGTCCTCCATGAGTCGTCAAACATACGTTCCGAACCACGACCAAGCACCATGACTAAAAGAATCGTCATCGCCGGCGCACTCGCTGCGCTGGTCCTCCTGGCTCGAGCCCAGGATTCCTCGGATGCCATGTCGGCCTGGCAATCGCTGTTCGACGGCCGCAGCCTTGACGGCTGGAAAGCCGGCGAACACCCGGCATCGTTCAAGGTTGTGGATGGGGCAATTGCCTGCGACGGACCGCGCGCGCACCTGTTCTACATGGGTGGCGCGGGCGGCGCCCGCTTCAAGAACTTCGAGTTCGAGGCCGAGGTTATGACGCGACCGGGGGCGAATTCAGGCGTGTACTTTCACACGGCGTTTCAGGACAGCGGCTGGCCCCGGGCCGGGTTTGAAGTCCAGGTAAACAATTCGCAGCCGGCGCACAACGACTACTTCGAGACCAAGAAGACCGGAAGCCTGTATGGCCTCCGCGCCCAGCACAAGTCCATTGTTAGCGACAACGAGTGGTTCCGTCTGCAAGTCCGCGTGTGCGGTCGCCAGGTGCAAATCCGGCTCAACGGGACGTTGGTTGTGGATTACGTCGAGCCGAAAGCGGCGGCGGGTCGGGGCGTTCCCCGGCGGCGGCTTGGAGAAGGGACATTCGCACTGCAGTGTCACGACGAAACCAGCAAAGTGCTCTATCGGAATCTCCGTGTGCGTGTGTTGCCGGAGGCCGCAGGCGGCCCGGTCGAGGAGCCTGTCGTGGACGATGCCTACCGCCAGATCATCGCGCTGCAGGCCGCCAATTTCCCGGTGATCAACGCGCATGTGCATCTCAAAGGCGGCCTGACCTTGGACGAAGCGCTCGCCCTGTCCCGAAAGACCGGCGTGTATTATGGCATTGCCGTGAACTGCGGCGTGGGCTTCGGCGTCACCAACGACGCAGGAATCCACCGGTACATCGATGAGATGAAGGGCCAGCCTGCGTTCGTCGCCATGCAGGCCGAAGGCCGCGAGTGGGTCAATATGTTCTCCCGCGAGGCCATCGCCCGGTTCGATTATGTCTTCACCGATTCGATGACCTACACCGACAATCAGGGGCGGCGGATGCGGCTCTGGATGCCGAACGAAGTGTTTGTGGACGATCCGCAGAGTTTCATGGACACGCTCGTCGACCGCGCCGTGGGCATTCTGAGCACCGAGCCGATCGACATCTACGTCAACCCCACATTCCTGCCGGACGTTCTGGCCGCCGACTACGACGCCCTCTGGACCGAAGAACGGATGCGCCGGGTGATCGACGCCGCTGTGAAGCACCAGGTCGCCATCGAGATCAATGCCCGCTACCGCCTGCCGAGTCCGCGCTTCATCAAGCTCGCCAAGCAGGCCGGCGCCAAATTCTCCTTCGGCACGAACAACGGCGACCGCGATGTCGGGGACATCGCTTACTGTCTTCAGATGGTCCGCGAATGCGAACTCAAATGGCAGGACATGTTCTTCCCGTAACCCCCGGCCCTTTTCGCGGCCGTGTCCAGCATCGCTGGGCGGCAACTGTCCGCTGACCTGCCGTTTTGAAGATTCTGATCCTGAAGCCAAGCTCGCTGGGCGACGTAGTGCAGGCGCTGCCCGTGCTGCGGTTGCTCAGGAAGCGTCGGCCCGACGCCCAAGTGGATTGGTGGATCGACGCCGGCCTGGCGCCGTTGCTCGAAGGCGATCCGGATCTGGCGACGTTGATTCCGTTCGATCGTCACCGATGGCGCACGCCCCGGATTTGGGTCGATGCCGGGCGCGAACTTGCCCGAATGCGCCGGGCGCGGTACGACCTGGTCATCGATCTCCAGGCGCTCGCGCGCAGCAGCCTGATCGCCTGGCTGGCGCGGGGGCGTCTGACGATCGGCTTGGACGACACCCGGGAGGGGGCGTCGGCCCTCTACGACATCCGCGTCCCACGCCCCTCACCGACGACCCATGCGGTGGATTGGTATCTGGCGGTGCTGAGGCTCCTCGAGATTCCTGTCCACCGCGACTTCGTCTGGCTGCCCGAGCGGGTCGAGGTCGCCGATCGAATCCGCGCGCGCTGGCCTGGCGGTCAGATGGACTGGGTGGGCATTTCGCCCGGGGCGCGATGGGAGAACAAACGGTGGCCGGCCGAGCGCTACGCCGCGCTCGTGGCGCGTCTGGCGGAGGAGTGTCCTCAGCTTCGGTTCGCGGTGCTTGGGGCAGCCAGCGACCGTGCGCTGGCCGAGGCGGTGTGCGCCGGGCGTCCGGATCGATGCGTGAATCTGGCGGGGCAGATCAGCTTGCCGGAAATGGTCGAGTGGATACGCCGCTGTCGGGTGCTTGTCAGCAACGACACCGGTCCGATGCACGTGGCGGCTGCTCTGGGCACGCCCGTGGTTGCCCTCTTCGGGCCGACCGATCCCCGGCGCACCGGGCCGTACGACCAGGTCGATCACGTCCTGCAACACCCGTTGGCATGCGTTCCGTGTCTCAAGAGCCGATGCTCTCACGCGCCTCCCCTCGAGTGTCTGCGATTGATCTCGGTCGACCAGGTGTGCGAGGCGGTTCGGCAGCGTCTGGGCGAGCCCTCGGGAGTCGCAACTCGAGATTCGCATCGGGAATCGCAATGAAGCATATGTCCGACCCGGGGCATTCGACCCTCGATAGCCGACACATCGGCGCGTCGGGACGACGGGCGGTTGAGCAGGGCGCGAAGGTTCCAGCAGTGACCGGTGCCCGGGTTCGTCTCAAGCTGACGATCGCCTACGACGGGACCGGGTACGAAGGCTGGCAGATCCAGAAGACTGGTCTTGGCGTTCAGCAGCGCATTGAGGAAGCGCTGGCCCGTTTGTTCGCGTCGCATCCGCGGGTTCACGGATCAAGCCGGACCGACGCCGGGGTGCACGCCGTGGGCTTGGTGGCGCATCTGGACGTGCCGCGGGATGAGTGGCGGATGACCGGCGCCAAGCTGCGTTTGGCGATGAACGCTCATTTGCCCGAGGATATCCGCGTCCTGAGCGCCGCGCGCTGCCGTCCGAGTTTCCATGCCCGGTTCGATGCCGTGCGCAAGCAGTATCGCTACCTGGTCTGGAATCATCCGGCGATGAACCCTCTCTGGCGCCACCGGGCCTGGCACGTCCCGCGCACGCTAGATGCCGCCGCCATGCGCGCCGCGGCCGTATCGCTCGTCGGGCGGCGCAATTTCCAGTCCTTCACAGCCAACCCCGGTTACGGACGCGCCTCGTCCGTGCGGACCGTGTTTCGTTGTGACGTGCGCCGGCACGGGCCGATGCTAACGTTCATCATCGAGGCCGATGCCTTTCTTTACAAGATGTCTCGCGGCATTGTGGGTACGCTTGTGCAGGTCGGGCTTGGGAAGATCAAGCCGTCAGACATGAGCGGGATTCTCGAGTGCCGCGACCGGCGCGTAGCCGGCATGACAGCGCCGGCGCACGGGCTTGTCTTGTGGAAGGTGACGTATGGGCGGAAGGCTCGACCGGGCCGGAGCGATTCCGGGCTGGGATGATTCCGGGTTAAGGGTCTGTGCAAAAACTACTTCCGATTGATTCTTGCACAGACCCTAAGGCTTCCGAGCCGCATGCAATGCCAACTATGGCACAACCCGATCCGTTTCACGTGGTGTTGCTCGAACCCGAGATCGCGCCCAATACCGGCAACGTAGCCCGGCTCTGCGCGGCGACGCGGACCTGCCTGCACCTGATCGAGCCGTTCGGTTTCGAGTTGGATGACCGCCGACTTCAGCGCGCGGGCATGGACTATTGGCAGCACGTCGAGTGGCGCCGTTGGCCAAGTTGGGCCGAGTTCCGCGGCCAGGTACGATCCGATGCCAGGCTCTGGTTCATCGAGTCGCATGGCCCGCGGCTTTATGCGGAAGCGGCCTTTGCCCGGGGTGATTACTTGGTGTTCGGACGCGAGACCGCCGGGTTGCCGGCGGCGCTGCTCGCGGCGCACCGGGAGTGGTGGCTGCGATTGCCGATGTTCCACCCGCGGGCCCGGTCGTTGAACCTGGCGAACTGCGTGGGCATCGTGCTTTACGAGGCACTGCGGCAACAGGGATTCGCCGGAGAAATCGGGCCATCATAGTCAGATTCTTCACGGCGCGGCACAGGCGCAGATGACCAGACTGGGCCAATGCATGAAGTGGAGCGGCGACGCCTGTCTGCCGCCGGCAAATACCGTCTTCACTCGTGTTGGCTGGGGACGAGCCGTCCCCGCTCCGGCTTTTGCGGCTTCATGAATTGGCGCAGATAACCAGAAGGGGAGCGCCTTTCTCAGTTGCCAAGCAGGGGTGGGTGTTTATGGTCAGGGAAGGGCTTGGGCGATTAGCGTAGTGGCTAGCGCGTCTCCTTTACACGGAGTAGGTCGCAGGTTCGAATCCTGCATCGCCCACCAGATTTGCTGAGGAAAATGAGAAGAACCCCAACGGCGGCGAGGCCGTGACCCACCGCCACCCGCAGGAGATCATAAAGGAAGTCGCCGCGCTGGATGCGAGGAGCTCGGAGGTGCTGGCGGGCATCAGGAAACTGGTATGAGCGACGATGGGAATAATGCGAAGAAAGGGACCCCGGGCGAAAAGCCGTCGCCTGATTCCCATCCCTCCCATGAAGATCATCCGATCATCCCCCCGCGCGGCGATTACCAGACGCTTCACTCGTTCCACAAAGCCGAGGTGGTGTATGACCTGACCTTCCGCTTCGCGCACAAGCATCTCGCCAAAGGCGACCGCACCATTGACCAGATGATCCAGGCCGCGCGCTCCGGCAAGAAGAACCTGCTCGAAGGCAGCAAAGCCGCCCTCACTTCCAAGGAAACCGAGATCAAGCTCACCAGTGTCGCCCGCGCCAGCCTGGAGGAACTGCTGGACGACTACCGCGACTACCTCCGCGTACGCGAGCACCGCGAGTGGGACAAGGACTCCAGGGAAGCCCTCTACGTCCGCCGGCTCGGGCGTGTGGTCCCGCAGACCTACGAGCTGTACCGCGAGTTCCTGGACACGCGCCCGCCGGAGGTGGTGGCCAACATCGCCATCTGCCTCATCCACCAAGCGAACTACCTGATTGACCAGCAGCTCCGCCGCTTGGAGAAAGACTTCCTGGAACAGGGCGGCCTGCGCGAGCGCATGTTCCAGGCGCGCCTCCAACATCGCCGCCGACACCCGCCGAAGCCTTGACCCACACTCAGGCCATGCCGCCCGTTTCCCCCGCGGCCCGCCCGCGCGTTTTGCGGGGCATGGGAGCTATGGGACAAATGTGCCGCCGCCTACGCACCCCCGCCACCCCCGCCGCCCAAAGTGCCGAGGTGCCCGCGAAAATCATGAGGCTGCTGTTCTGTATTACTATCTCAGCAGCATAATCGAGTTGCTCGACTCGCTCGGTACAGGTGCGACCTTCAAATATTGCGGAGGGCAGCCAGGCCAGCGGGACGTCCAAGAAGATGGAACTTAAGCTCACCAACGTGGCGCGGGCCAGCCTAGAGGAATTGCGGCTGGACTATGAGGATTTTCTTCGGCAGCGGAGATTGGCGCTCTACCGGCCGAACCACCCGGCGCTGATGCGCTTCAAGGCACGGCGCTGTGCTACGCTCGATGAGGTGCGAGCCTGGGTGGCGGAAGAGGTGGGAAAGGCACGGACGGACTCGGACGGACACAAGGCGTCGAAGGGCGTGAATGTCTCTGAACGTCCGTGTGTGTCTGTGCCGAAGCCGGAGGAGCTTGTGGCCAACGCGGCGCTCTCGCTGCTGAATCTGGCATGCTACTTCCTGAACCGGCAACTGGCGGCCCAAGCGGAAGCCTTCGAGAAAGAGGGAGGTTTCACTGAGCGGCTCTACCGTGTGCGCCAGCAGCAGCGCCGACATTAGAGTGCCATGAACGAAGCCGAGACGAAGGCCGACCGGCGTGGATGCGCAGAACATCCGCAACATCGTGTTGATGCGGCCGGTGAATTCGATGATCGAGTTCAAGCAAATCATCGGGCGCGGCACGCGGCTATTCGATGGGAAGGATTACTTCACGATTTACGACTTCGTGAAGGCGCACCAGCATTTCCTGGACCCCGAGTGGGATGGCGAGCCCGAACCACCCGAGGCGCCCGAACCCTGCCCGACGTGCGGTCAGCGTCCGTGCGTGTGCCGGAAGAAAGTGAAGGTGAAGCTGGCGGATGGCAAAGAGCGGACCATCCAGCACATGACGTGCACGAGCTTCTGGCATCCCGACGGCACGCCCATGAGCGCGCAACAGTTCATGGAATTGCTCTTTGGCAGGCTGCCGGAGTTCTTCCACGACGAGGACGAGTTGCGCCGGATTTGGAGCGCGCCGGACACCCGCAAGAGACTGTTGCAGGGGCTGGCTGAGAAGGGGTTCGGCCACGACCAACTCTCCGAGATGCAGCGCATCATCGATCTCGAGGCCAGCGAAGTGGCTGATTCGTGCGCATCGCACTTCTCGCGCGAAGTTCGACTGGCCCTTTCCAGGAACCGCCTGCGCAAGCCGTTGATAATTAACAAAAGGGGTAATCCGAACGTCCAACGCGCAACGTTCAACATCCAACTTTCAACGAACCGCTTCGTTGAACGTTGAGCGTTGGAAGTTGGGCGTTGAACGTTCCCCGGTTCATGGGTCCAATGCGCATTAAACCGTTGAATGTCAATGCTTTCCAGGAGCGGGGTGCAGAATATCGGGGAAAGTCCACGGCCTTCGCTGCTTTGACGCGCCCCTCGAGGGCGTGTACGCTTGAGGCATTGCTGGTAAAGCCCAGCTTCACTGAACAATCAAACCTCCATCCGTCTTATGAGAATGAGAAACGTGTCTCGGCCTCCGAGTCCGCTCCGGTTCGCAGTCGGCACCGCCATCGTTTGGTTGATGGCGTCTTGCGCATGGGCGGCTGATCTCGTCCAGTATCATTACAGCTTGAACGCCGATTGGAGTGACGTGGCGAATCCGAATGGCGTTTGGTCCTACAACCACGGTGACGTGCCCATCAAGACCTATCAGACCTTCTGGTGGGGCCAAGCGGGCTGGGGCTACTATTCGAATGCCGATGGCAGCATTCTGAAAGGCAGCCCCGAGTCGGGCAAAGATCATGACTGGCTGTTGGGTGATGTGGTTATGCACTCGCTTTCTCGTAATTACGGTGGCGCAACAACCTTCCTGAATGTGAAATGGACCAGCCCCGCTGATGGAGTTGTTGATATCGCCGGTCGCGCCTGGGAGGCCGAGATCTACGCTGATCGCGACGTCCGTTGGACTCTGAGCGTGGCCGGGCAGACCGTGGCCGCGCGCGGCTCGGTTCAAGGACTGTATCGAACGGATGCGGGCGCGCAATTCGCCGCCAACGTGACGGCCGGCAGCAGCCTCCAGAACATTCCCGTCAATGTGGGCGACGTCGTGCAGTTCAGCGTGATGAGCGAGCAGGGGTACGGTCACTTTGTCGGGGTCGAAGAGAACATCACGCTCACGGTCGTTCCCGAGCCTGGCGTCGGAGCACTGCTGGTTGCGGGCGGCGCCGCTTTGGGGATGATGCGCCGCTGTCGGCAACGTGAATCGGGGCGAGGGCCATTGGCCAGGATGGTAGAGTAAGAGAGGCATGAAGGCGCGCAAGCCCTTGGGCACGGCCTTGTGGATGATGGAAGGCAGGACCGGGAAAGAACAAAGGCGCCACCTGATCCAGAAGCTCGACTGATGCCGATCCTGGTGGATGCCGGCGCGGTTTGCGCATCGAGGGCCCGATCGAGGAGGGCTGGATCAGGCAGAGGGATCGGGCGCAGCCTTGCGGCGTCTGCGGCGAACAGGGGCCTTCTTGGGAGGCGGTTCGGGCGTTGGTGGCGGCAGCTCGGGCGCGACGAGGAGGTAACGGGCGCAATTGTCGCACATGGCGATATCCTCGTCCCGCAGCAACGCGGCGTGGACGCCAGTGGCGAGTCTCATCTGGCAGCCGGAACACACTCCATGCCGCACTAGAGCGACCCCTTTCTTGCCGCGGGCTCGCAGGCGATCATAGTGCGCCAGAATCGGCTCGGGGACCTCCTTGCGCAAAGCGTCGATGATCGAGCGACTTCCGGGTGCCTCGGCTTTCGGTCCCATCTCCAATTCCTGCAGTTCCAGCAAACGCTCTATGACTTTCATCTCTTCGAGGCCTCGTGTGCGCGACAGGCAGAGAGTGTTGCGATTTGGTTTCTGAAAATCCAGAGAAATATGTGAAGAATCTCTAACCCGGAAATCTCACCAGTGGGGCGACCGCGGCATTCCGGACGATCTGCGGGTGTGATTTCCGGGTCTGTGAGCCCGCTTTTCAGGTGAAGCGTGACGGTGACCGGTCAGATGACATTGACAGTTGGCGAGAAATGCGGGCTGAACTCCGGATTCGGCGCTGCCGGCGCGTCAGGTGTTGAGTTGGACGGAGCCCGGGATCACGGTCCGACCAGCAGGAGCCGGTAGATCCGGAACGATGTGAATGGCTCGGTGAACGCGCCATCGTCGACGAACGAGTAGAAGCTCGTGGGCGACGTGATGTCGATCGGGATCGTGATCCAGGGGATCGGGCTGGAGGCCGGGATCGTTGTGGCGTACTGGAGTCGAAAGACCAGGCCGGGGTATGTGCTCCAAGTGAGCGTCACCGTGCCGTCGGGGGCGATGAACGGCATGTCGAGGAAGATGCCCGTCGGATCGTCATCGGCGTATTGCTCGGCCACGAGGAGGTAGGTGACGGCGCTCTGGGTCTGGTTGAACACGCGCACGAACCAGT
This sequence comes from Verrucomicrobia bacterium ADurb.Bin006, assembly GCA_002071485.1. Classification (GTDB taxonomy): domain Bacteria; phylum Verrucomicrobiota; class Verrucomicrobiia; order Limisphaerales; family J093; genus MWFF01. The sequence goes on from MWFF01000197.1 coordinate 46,130, forward strand.
CGCCGGGCACCAATGGCTGCGGGACGCTGTTCGTCTTCACCTCGATGAATTCGGGAGTGATGCCGGGCGTGCCACCCAGGTAGTCGAAGAGCCACGTTTCGGGAAGTTGGCCGAAACGCAGGGCGAGGTCGGCATCGCCGTTGAGGGGAGTCAGGCGGAACAGAGCGCGCGTGGCATTGGGGACGACGGTGAAGCGGTAGGCATCGGGGATGCAGCCCCCGCCTTCGAGAGTGCTGCCGATCGTGTTTGTGATCGTGACGCCGGCGCGGAGCACGGGCAGAAGATCGAGGCCGTAGCCGGCGCTGAGCCGGAAGGGGGTGTCGGTCGGGGCGCGATTGATGACAGCGACATACCAATCCCCGCGCAAATCGGGCACGGCATCGTTCGTGCAGATGAGGATGCGGGTGGGGAGGCCGGGGGCGGCCTCGTCGTCGCGCAAGCTGTCGCACGGTCCCGGCCGGCTGTTGCGGCTGACCAGGAGCCGGGCGGGATTCGAGAATGATTCGAGGTCGAACTGGACGGCGGGGACGGCATTGGTGACGGAGAAGACGAAGTAGGAGCAGGTGTCGTTGCCTGGGCGGGCGGTGGCGATGATCGGTTGATCGGCTGCCAGCGGCGTATCCGTATAGGCGTGCTGTTCTTCAACCCAGAGCCGGTATTGGACGCCGCGGTCCTCGCGGTTTTCGATGCCCAGGTACCAGTGGCCGGCGAACAGGGGGACGCAGGAGCGCTGGTTGACAACGATCACCTCGGCGTTGGTGCCGGGGCTGTTGGCGGCGTACTCGAACCAATCGGGTTGCGGGCGCAGAGGCGGCTCCGAACGCGCGTTGCGGATATAGAGGTTGAGGTCTCCGTCGAGGGGTTCGAGGTGGAATCGGACGCACACGGCTCCTTGGGGCACGGTGTAGCAGTAATACTGAAGATCGTCTGACGCGGGCATGACGGCGCTCACGCCGCCCGGGGGCAGCGGATCGAGTTCGGGGCAGATGTCGCGGTTTTCATTCGGAAAGAAATCGACCCGGAGGGCAAACTCGGCAGTGGTGGCCTGATCGTTGCGAACGCCCAGATAATAGGTGCGGCCCGGCTCGAGGCGGGGCGCGCCGGCGAAATTGTTTGTGGCCTGCAAGTCGGACGAGGTGAGCCAGGAGCCGTTGGTGGCGACGATCGCATAACCGGGTGCGTCCATGACGACGTTGGTGAGCAACCGGAAATCGCCGTACTCGGGCTCGCCGGTCGGCAACCCCTTGGCGTTGAACCAGAGGTCGATGCCGGCCGCGGCGAGGTTGGTGAGCGTGTTGAGCACCCGCTCGGTCCCCTCCGGCACATTGACCATGAAATAGCGTGTGGCGCGTGGCAGCGTGTTGGTGTAGGTCACGCCGTTGGTGAGGGTGAGGATGGGATAGAGTGGCGGCCCGAACTGGAGGTCCAACTGCCAGGTGAGAAGCTCGGGATCGATGTCGTTGGTCGCGCCGGTCCGGCGGTCGACCACTTCGAGGCGCCAGTCCCCGACCGCGAGTTGGCCGATGAGGCTCGACATGGATTCCTCGGGCTGGAAATAGCGTGGGCGCAACTCGGTCACCTCGATCGAGTCAATCAAAGCCCCGGGAACGATCGCTTCGAGATCGATCCGCGTGTGGGACGCCGCGGCCAGGAACGTGATCGTGTTCGTCTGCCACTGGTCGCTGTCCGAGTTGAAGACGCGGGCGCTCCGGCTCAGCCAGTTGGTGCCCCAAGCCTCGCAACCGGACATCGATGCCGCATCGTCCGCTCCGCCGACGGTCAGAAGGGTGCGCGCGCGGCCGGGGGGCGGGGCTTTGCCGACCCTGCGCATGGCATAGATGGCGTGGATTTCGTCGGCGGTAAGGGCGCGCGCATAGAGGCTGAGTTCGTCGATGATCCCGTTGAAGCCGTCGAGGCCGCCGAGAGCCGGATGGCCCACCGCGTTGGTGGCGATGAGAAGGCTGAGGGCGTCGGGTTGAGCAAGATCGATTGTGCCGGCCAGTGAGCCGGGGAGCGCCACATGGCGATCGAGCGCGCCGTCCACATAGAGCCGCATCTCGACGCGGTCGGGGCTCACCTGACGGAAGGTGCCGGCGACGTGATGGAAGCGCTCGGTGCTGAGCGCCTCGCGGGATCGGATCAGCTCGAAGAGTGAATCTTCGGAGTCGGGATGTCCCTGGACCCACGGATCGTTGTACCAGAGTTCGACTCCCCCCTCCGGGGAGACGCCCAATCCGTAGTTGACTAGGGCATTGCCCAGGCCGTTTGTGGCAACGGATTGCCGGATGGCGATTGGTCCGCCCAGGGGTGGCGCGTTGGTGAGGTCGAGGGCGTTGGAAAGGTTGACCCAGGCCTCGATGGTCCACTGATTGGTGGTTTCGAGGGACGGGTCATACGGGATGACGATGTGCCCCGCGTTAGTCATGAAGAGAAAGCCTCGGCCGGGATCGGCGCAGGCGTCGTAGACGAAGGCGTTGGTGTAGCGAATCTCGCCTTCCGCATCGCCTTCACGGCCGCTTATCCGGTCGGTGAGGTTTCCTCCGCCGGGCCACCAGCCGACGATGTCCGCGGGCATCGGCTGACGCCGGTGGGCGAACTGGAGCCGGTACTCCTTGCCGGGCTCTGTTTTGAAGAGGCGGCTGATATGGCCGTCGCGCAGGGCGAGCAGGTTGGTGCCGGTATGGGCGACAGCCGGCGCCTGAATGACCGTGACGGCGTTCGAGAGCACCCACCAGCCGTTGGTCGGGCCGTCGTCGAGATTCGTGTCGCCGAACCACCGGGGAGCGCAAGGGAGCGAGGAGGCGCAGAAGGTGGCTGTGGGGGTGGCATCGACCCGTTCGAAGCCGCTGACCAGGCGATTGGTGAACGTGTTGGTGGCGTCGCTGGCGGGGCCGACGTAGTTGGTGAGATAGGCGGTGCCGTTGTTCGTCAAGCCCGCCAGTTTGATCGGGAGATGGGCCACATTGGTGTCGTCGCTGAACGTGGCGAACACAAGATTCGTCGTCCACAGGTTGGTGCGGATGGCCCCCTGGTAGTCGGGGCCGGCGACCAGTTCGTTAGTGATACCCGTCGAGTCGACCAGGCGTCCGACCAGTTCTCCTGGCGGGCGGTTGGTGAGCGCGCCCGGACGCAGAAGGAGTTCGAGTCCGGATTGGTTGGTCGAGGGGCTCCAGACGAGGATGGGGCGTTCCTGGCTCAGATCCTGGGGATTGATCCAGGCGTCGATGGTGAAGCCGGGAGTGCCGGCGCCGATGTCCAGGCTCAGGCTGGCCGGGATGCGGGCGTAACCGGCGTTGGAGTTTGTGGGCAGATGCAGCGATTGGGCGACATGACCCGGCCAGTCGATCTCCGCGGCGCCAACGAGTATGGCGGGATTGTTGGTCAGGGCGTCTGGCGTGATGCCGCCCTGGAGCTCATCCATTGCCCAGCGGCTGACCAGACCGTCATCCGGCTTGCCGGCCGGCCCGAACTTATAGATGCCGCGGATTTCGGATGCGGACAGGGCACGGCGGTAGACATCGATCTCGTCGAGGTAGCCTGGGAAACGGCCGGGGGTGTTGGTGCCGTCGAGCTTCCAGCCCAGGTAGAGGTCTCCCCGGGTGAGCAACTGATCCGACAGATCGACGCATTCCTTCTGCTGGATCCTCTCGCCATCGAGGTAAAGGGCCGCGACGCGGCTGGCCTGGTCGTAGGTGAGTGCGACGTGGCGGAAATCGCTGACGAGGGTTTCGCCGCCCCACGTTTGCCAGTTAGTGCCGCCTCGATTCTCGCTGAGGAGGACCCGCTCGCCGCGGGGTGTGACCAGGTAGACGGCGAGATCGGACGCGCGCTCGTGGTTGAGGCGGACGCCGACCTTGATCTCGCTGATCGTGAGGCCGCTGGTGAGGGCGTTGGTGCCGACACTGATCACGTCGTCGCCCAGGGCGACGATGTTGGTCGAGGCCGAATCCGACCGGAAGATGCCAGGGACGTCGTATTCGAAGCGGACGGAGACATAGAAGGAGATATCGGCGGCGGTGGGGTTGTAGAAGCCGAAATGGTAGAGGCCGTAGCGCAGAGGCGGATCGTCCTCGATTCCCAGGCTGAGATCGCCGCCGGTCGGGAACATGGTGGCATGGGCATCGAATCCAGTGGCGGTGGGGCGCGCGCCGCGGCGGACATAGACTTCGAGAGGGCCGGCGGAGAGGGAGCGGACCTCGACGATCATGCGGCTGACGCCTGGGGGGACCTCGAGGTGGGCGAAGCGCCACATGTTGGCGCCGAGGGTGACGAACGCGCCGGCGAGCAAATCGAGGTTGGGGGTCAATCGGATGGTGAGGTTCTGGACGTAGCCGGTCTGGCCCAGGGCATTGTCGATCGCGGTCAGCATCCACGACCCGCTTCCTTCGACACCGATGAAATCGTTGAGCGATCCGGGGCCATCCGTGGTGTCGGAATCGAGGAACTCGCCCGAGCCGCTGTCATCGTAGAGCATCGAGTAGACGCCGCCGAGGTCGCCGAAGCTGCGGTGGTTGTTCAGAACCATGCCGCGCGTGTTGTGGCTCAGGGCCCCCAGCAGGTCGCCGAGCAGTTCGTGGACCAGCGTGTTCGAGACGACGACCATATTGACGTCGATCGGATACGGATCGAACGCATACACCTGGGCGTAGGCCGGCGTCACGGGCGACCCGTCCGCGATGGGCCGTGGCACGGGCAATCCCCGCAGCCAGTGGTTGCCCTGCTCATCGATGGTGGTGAAAGGCTCCATCGTCGAGAGGGCCACGATGCTGTATTCCGCCGCCATTTGATCCTCGGACTTGACGCCGATGTAGAACACCTCCGACGGGTTCACCACCGCGTTGGAGTACATGAGTGTCTCCGACGATCCGCCGCGCTGGATCGAGCGCTCGGCGGCGGCGATCGCCTGCGGATCGAGGTCGAGCAGACGCCGGTCCCTGGACACGTAGAGGTCGATGTCCGGCTCGACATTGCGCGCAACCGAGAGGTTCAGCGGGGTGTGGAGGGCGATGGCGACGTTGGTGCCGAAGTTGGTGTACCAATCGTAGGGCGTGGGCGCATTGGTGAACACATAGAAGTGCCACTGGAGCCGAGTGCCCAACGGGTATTCGAGGAGGGGGGAGTTGGCGCCCACCCGGTCGTGGAGCCGGGGCAGGCCGTTGGTCAGCACATCGGGCGTAGGCATTGTGAACGCGGTCGAGTTGGTGGGCAGAGGCCTGAGTTCGAGGCGATTCGTTGAATCGATCGACACCACTAGCGCGTAGTCCTGGACGATGTTGTTGGTGTGGGCGGTGACGGCGTTGACGTTGACCCGGCGTCCGATCACGCGGACGGTGTAATTGGTGCTCGAGGGCAGGCTCAAGAAGACGTTCTCGACGTTGTTGATGGTATCTCTGGGGGCGTCGGGGACGCCGTTGGTGCCGACGGGGTGGATCGTATTGAAGTCGGAGTCGGGTTCGAAGTCGTTGCCATAGACGATCTGGTTGGTGCCCTGTTGCACTTCGAGATCGAGGTCGTTGACGAGTTTGGATGCCGCCGCCGGATTGCCGGGCGGGTCGGTCCAGACCAGTGTCACGCGCAGCGTGGATGGGGAGGCGTTGGTGGGCAACGCGATCTGGTACTCGTGCGTCTGCCCGGTCGCGAGGGCGTTTGAGGGGCTTTGATCGACCCATTGGACCGGCCAGTTCGAGGTGTCGGAGAGGGCGTTGGTGATGGCCAGGGGCAGCGTGTTGGTGAGGTTGGCGAGGCCCCAGCCCTGGTAATTGTAGGAGGCCTTCACGCCATAGCTGTACTCGGGTCCCAGAGACCGCGCCCCATTGATGATGAGGGCCTTGAGCAGGGCCGGGCTGGCGTTGGTCTCGAGATGCTGCTCGAACAACTCCTGGAGCAGGGCCAGCATGCCTGAAACCGCCGCCGCCGAGGAGCTGGTGCCGGAATTGAAACGATAGCGCGCGCCCGGCGTGCTGTTGGTGTAGGACTGCGTGTACGGCCAGACATAAATGCCCAGCGAATTCTCGACCAGCGTCGTCACACGGAGGTCGAAATCCACCGCCTCGGCCTGGGCCTCATCGGTCGTGATGGTATAGGTGAGCGTGCCTTCGGAAAGCGGTGTGACGACCACGTTGGTCTGGCCGGTGACATCGGCGCCGTTCAATCGCGCCCGGATGGTCAGAGGCGAGAACGGCAGGATCGTACGTTCGTTGGGAAGCGCTTCGATCTCGAGGTAAACGACGTTGGAGGCGACCGTGTAGACGTAGGTGTTTGTCTCGCCCGGAAAGACGATTTGCTGGGCGTAGGTCTGGACCACGCGATTGGTCACCAGGCCGTTGGTTGGCCAGTCGTCGATCCATGTCGAGTAGACGAACGTGCCCGGCGCGACCACGTCGGGTTTGAAGCGGCCCACTTCGCTTTCGAATCCGATGCCGACGTTGCCGCGGCTCGAGAAGGGCGCGACCTGGCTGTCGCTGTCCGTTTCGGAGAAGGTGTATTGCCCTGCCTCGATATTCGTGACCGTGATCGGTTCGCCGTTCGTGTCGATGACGTCGATGATGTTGGTGACAATGTTGGTGATATAGACGAAGCGATTGAGCTCGGTCGCCCCCACGGTCAGGACGTTCTTGGCCGTGCCCGGCGAGGTGATGGTGCCGGGCTCGCCGCCCGTGCCGACGTCATTGCCCGCGCCGCTGTTGCCGGCGGCGAAGACGAACAGGAGTGCCTGCGGACCGGGCGTGTAGGGCAGGGCATCGCGCGTGGCGGCGTCGTAGCTGGCGGCGGACGAGTCGTATTCGAAACGTCCCGGGTAACCCCAACTGTTGTTCGAGATCAGGATGTTGGTCAGGCTGTGATTTGTTCCGTACCGCGTGTTGGCGGCGGTCTCTTGCAGGTAGGCGTCCGAGATGGTCGGTCCGCCGTCCAGGTCGATCGGCAGCACGAACAGGCTGGCGGCGGGGGCGATGCCGCGGAAGACCGCGTTGCTGAGCGAGCCGTACACGTTCGTGCCGGCCGTGACGCTGGTCCCAAGTCCGATGATCGTCCCGGCCACATGGGTGCCGTGGCCATTGGTGTCGACCAGGGAGGCGGCGTTTGTGTCGCCGTAGATTCGGTGCTGCCCGCCCAGCATCAAATCGGGGTGATTGGTCTTGACGCCCGAATCGTTCACATTCACGCAGATGTTCGATCCGGTGAGGGGCAGGGTCAGATTCGTCGATGCCCCGCCGTCGACTGTGTTCCAGAGCACGCCCATGCGCACGCCGGTCAGGTCGTTCATGGGAAGCCGCGCGACCCACGGCTCGACCAACTGGACTTCCGGCAGGCAGGCCAGCGCGGCCACTTCGCCCGGAGGCGGCTCGACCACGAACTGCGGGCCGAATGGGGATCGCGCCTCGGCCAGGATGTTGGCGCCGATGGCTTCGAGTGCATGGCGCGCGCCAGCCCCGCTCTCGGGCAGGAGCGTGACGCGCAGGCGCGCCCGGGGCGGCAGCGGCTGCTGCTCGGCGGCGAGTTCGAGGAGGCTCGGATCGATCTTGAAGTAAGGCTCGAAGGGTATCACGGCCCGGGCCGAGCCGGAGACCCGGAGGGCGTGCGCCGCCGATGCGGACGCGCGCACCAGATAGGCGTTGTTCGGGATGTACGAGACGATGTCGGCCCCTTGATCGGCAAGCGCGGCGCGAAAGGCCTCGGTGATTGGCCCCTTAGCCTGGATCACATAGCTCCCCGGTTCCTCGCCGGTCTTGAGGTGCGGCGGCAAGGACAGGGGAACGTCCGAGGCGGTGTCGATCAGGGCGTTTCGGAGGAGGATGGCGGAGTCGCTGTGGGCGAGTTCGCGGATCGGCTTGGACGTGTTGCGGACGCGGCGGGGGAACTGCGGATCGACCGTCGGCTCTACCGCATCGGAGTCGGGCGCGATCGCGGCGGCGGATTGGTCCATGGGCCTGACCGCGGCGGGGAGGGGGGTGAGATTGGTGAGCAACCGGACATCTGGCGTCGGTTCAGCGCTTTCCGAGGCTGTCTGAGCGGTTCGGGTCAAGCGGTCCGAGGGTGCGATCTTTTCAAGGGCAGCGCGGCGATGGGCGAGTTGCCAGAAGCCGAATGCGCCCAGGAGGCAGGCCAGAACGAAAAATGACCGTGTTCGTGACGTCATAAAACGGATGGAAGGTGGGATGGCCCGAGGAGCGTCTCGCTATTCGCTGAGGACCTCATTGAAGTTTTCGACGACAGCTCGGGGGGTGTCGAGCGGCCCATCGAGGCGAACGACGGACCGGGTGACGCATTCGCTCTTGACCTGGTAGTTGGTGCACATGCGGTTGAAGATGCCTTCGCCGAAGTAGAGCGAGTTGGGCGCTTCCTTGAGCGTCTGGCCGAAGGCGTAGACCACGAATCGGGGTTCATCCGCCTTGAGCAGCGAGAGAATCTGTTGAGGGATGCGCTCGAGCACTTCGTCGCGTGGCCAGACCGGCAGTTTGCGGGGGAGCATGCCTGTGCTCCCGGGGGTGGCCGGTGGACTGGCGAAGGTCAGTTCCGGCGTGGCCAGGATGCGTCCGAGGGAATCGAAGTAGGGCGCATGGACGCCGATCAGGAGGTTGGTTTCCTGCGCGCGGGTGCGATTGATGCCATCGACAATCTTCTGCAGGGTGCTGAGGTTGGTAGCCGAGGGTTCGAACAGGTTTGATGACACCTGATCGAGGAAGAGTTCGTCGAGGGCGCCGGTGTCGTCGATGGGGAGGAGCACGCTGACTCCGCTCAGGACGGCGGCCCAGGCGGCCAGGTTGTCCTGATTGACCGAGAGCAGGCCGCGCTGCGCGTTGTCGGTGGGGGCGGTGGTGAACAGGTCGGCCAGAGTCCAGTCGTTGGTTGGATGGGTGCCCTGGCTGCCCGCCCAGCGGTACCACGAGGTCTGGGTCGTCGTGTTGGTGTCGGCGATGTCGGCCTTGAGATAGACCGTCTGCCACGGGGTGCCGCGGTGGACGCGTCCGATCCAGCCGACATTGGGGAATTTGTTGGTGGGAAAGGCCCAGTCGTCCGAGCGTTCGATCAGAGGGTCTTTGACCCGGATATCGCGGGCCAGGACATCGGCCGACTCGTTGGGATTGCCGCCCCAAGGCCGGTAGCGCTGGTTCAACAAACCGAGGTTCGAGTTGGTCAGGGTGATTTGAGGCGGGATGGCGAACCGGACGGCGTTGGTGCGATTGGGGTCGTTGGGCGGGTTGAAGGGATCGAGCAGATCGCCCAGGGTGTAGTGGACCAGGGGGTCATTGGCCTGCCAGGTGATTTCCTGATAGACCTTGCGTGTGGGCGAATAGCCGGCCTGGATGGCCAGTTTGCCCGCGATCTCCTGCGCCAAACGGTCCCGTTCCCGCTGGCTGGTGTAAGTGAGGGGTGTCAGACCGCAGAACAGACGCAGCCGGTCGATGCTCCGTTCCTTGTCGCGTCCCTCGGCGGAGACGGCGCTCCAACTGCGCCACTGCTGGGCGCTGGTGGTGATGTTGCCGAGCGAGATGTCGATCTGGTTTTGCACGCCCAGGGTCGGCGCCAGCAGGTCGGTGGACCCGCCGACGCGATTGGTGAGCCAGGTGTTGGGCGGTTCGGAGGCCGAGCCGGCTACCGAGGCGAGTTGGGCGCGACCGGCGATCTCGCGGCTCAGGTCCATGACTCCCTTCATGTTGCCGAGGCAGACGAAATCGACGAGCCGGTTCGGGGTCACGCTTTGGTCGACGAGCGCGTAGAAGAAGCGGTTCGTGAATTCGAGCGCCAACTGCGGCATGTAGAACCCCTGGTTCGGGATGAAGTTGATATCCGTGCCGGCGGGAATGAACTGGCCGGTCTGGGGGTGGTACATCACGTTCGAGAGGACCACCAGCGACTGCGAGACGGGGAGGACGAAGTGGTTGGAGGGCCATGTCGCGAGCGTGAAATTCGTGGTGTAGGGCAACTCGCCGAACACGCCGTTGAGCGGAACCGTGCTGTCGAGGTTCGTCACGGCGATCCTGAAGTCCCCCTTCACGACGACCTGGAGTGCGCGGTTCACGCTCTGGGTGTACGAGTTCCAGGCTTCCAGTCCGATCTTGTTCGACACGGTGAGGAAGTAGAGCAGGTTGGTCTGGGAGGGCAATTCGTGCAGGGTGCGTTTTCGGACCTCGGTCTTTCGGGTGACTTGAGCGACGTTGAGCATCGCGATCTCGTTGAAGTTGGGCCATCCCTTCTTGGCGCCGATCACGAACGGTACGTCATAGACAACCGCGTAGGGATCGTTGACGAGCTGGGCGCGGTCGGCGGCGGAGCTGAGGTCGTAGGTCTTTAGGCTGTTGACCACGGACGCATTCGTCACCTCGACATAGTCCCGGATGAGGATGCTCGAACCGTCCTGGTCCAGCCCGAAGAGCGGGCGCATCACGGTCGGATGATGCGGTCTGTTCGCGGCCGCGCCGGTCAGGTGTCTCTGGCCGGTGGCGTCGTAGAGGTTCAGGGTGAGTTGGAGGAGGCGATGCAAGGCGGGCGAGTATTCGTTGAAGGGGTGGATGCGGATGTTGGTGATGGACATGCCGGGGCGGACCAGGTACTCGCCGATGTATGTGTTGGTGTAGACCGCGCCGCCGCTCACGCGGACGGATCGGATGGTCCGATGGGCCTGGATCAGACGGTTGGCGACATTCGCGAAGAAATCGTGAGGCTCCCACGACACGAGGTTGGTCGCATGGTACGGGGCGAGATTGTTGTAGTTCAGGTTGATCTTCCGATCGGTGGGCGCGACCGAGTCCATGCCCATCTGGCCGAGCATCCGGTAGAGCGTGTAGCGGTCGTAGGTGGAGGGCTGGGCCTGGGCCAGGATGATTCCGGACAGCCAGCGGCTGGGCGCTTTGTTCGTGTTGAAAAGGTCGTTGATCTCGTAATAGCTGCTGGCGCTCTCGCTCCCTGGCCAGGGCAGGGTGGGATCGTCGTTGTCGGTGGTCAACGCCTCGGTCCCGGTGAACGGCGGGCCGTCGGCGTACATGTCGATGTAATCGTTGCGCAGGACGTTGGCCATGCTGACTTGATTCCAGAAGAACCAATCGCGGGCGGGCGCGAGCGTGTTGTAGTTGCCGCCATAGCGGTGCCGTAGGAAATCGAGGGCGGTGAGGAAACAGGCTCCGGACTGCGAGCCAGCGAGGCCGCGGTAGTCGTAATTGGGCCAGGCGTTGGTGTTCAGATGATGGAGGAACGCGCCCAGATTCAATTCCCACGGCCCGACGCCCTGGTTGCGGAAGAACCGGCTGTTCACCATCGCTGCGTCGCCTCCTCTGGCCCCGGCGTTGTTATGGATGAAGTTCAGATCGAGGCTCTTGCCGGCGGGGAGGACCATGTAGGCATAGCGGCCTGCGAAGCGGTTTGTCGCCGAGTGGGGGTAGTCGGGATGCTGAAGAACGGCGATCCACTCGGGATCTCCCACCAGGTGTTCGAGGAGTATGTTCGTTCCGATGCCCGTGCGAATCGTCCGGCCATTGTGATCGAGGATTGGCTGCAGTCCGTTGGTCTCGAAACGCCCGTTCCGGTTCAGATCGAGGTAGAATCGGAAGTCGAGATTGGTTCCGTCGCTGACGAACACCGGCGCGCGTGGGTCTAGGATCAGGTTTGCGATGTTGCGCAGGCGATCGCGTCCGGTCACCGGAGCCGAGTTGCCCAGGAGATGGTCATAATTGACGTTGGTGGGGGTGAGTTGCTGCCAGTCGAGGCTGGGATTGAAGCCGACTGGGCTGATGTAGTTGGTCGACACCATCAGGTCGTAGGCGTAGGGGCTGTTGTTCGCCTGCATCCGGGCGACCACCTCGGCCTGGGCGCGCGCCAGGGCGGCGTCGGCCATCAAACGGGACGTGTTCTGTTCTTCGGTGACGGCCACCGCTGACCGTTCGCGTCGGCTGACCGCCAGGAACGTGATCGCCATGAGGGTGACGACCGCCAACATGATCAGTGTGATGACCAGGGCGACACCGCGTTGTGAATGAGACTTCATGGAAAAGCGACCTGAAGGAGGTCCGCCTGGCGGATCGGGATGCGCTGGCGGAAGAGGTGGACTTGGGCGGCGCGGTTCTGGAGGAATTGACGCGCCATGGTGGACCCGGCGTCAAAGGCGCGGTACTGCTCGTACGCCCTGGGCTCGAGCAGCCCCAGCTCGATCTCGATATACGACGGCAGGGCGTTGGTCAGAAAGAGAAGGGCCGTCTCGCTGGGAAGGCGGTCCTGAGCAATGAAGACATTCGTGTTGAGCTTGATGGACGGGTAATAGATGGCATCCAGTCTGTTGAGGAAACCGTCGTTATTGAAATCGACAAGGCCCATGAACCGGTTGGTCGTGTTCCAGGTCATCGGCAGGCCCGTGGCGTCGTAGGCCTGGATTCGGAAATGGAGCACGCGGTCGATGATCGACGCGTAGGAGAAGGCCGGAGTGGTCAGGATGTTCGAACTGAGCCAGCCGAACGCCATGTGGCGCGCCAGCATCTCACCGCTGTGCCGCGCCAGGGTTCCGACACCGTTTGTGGCATTGATGACGCGGTAGCTGGTGCCGATGAAACGGTCGCCGACGCGATTGAGGAGGTAGACTTCACCCAGCGTGTTGGTGCGGGTGGCGCTCGCCCCCATGAGTTTCTGGATCACCGGGTTGTAACCGCCGAAGTCGGGCGGCGGGTTGGTGGCGTAGTAAAGGCGCTTGAGGACCGCTTCGTCACTGGCGAGCAGGGGCAGGGGGCTCATCCCGACGAGCAGGTTGGTTTCGCCGTCCACATCCGAGGCGGCGAGCTGCTCGAAATCGCGGATGAGAAAGTCCATCGCCGCGCGGCCGGCTTCGAGCACGTCCACCTGGGTCACGTTCGAGCGCAGGGCCTTTTGGGTGTGATGGAACATTCCGTAGAGGGCGCCGACGATGACGGCCATGATGCCCAAGGCCAGCATCAACTCCATGAGCGAGAAGGCCCGCTGGCGTGCCGTCGCGGAGGTCGCCGCGGACGGGAAGGATCGAGTGTGCATCTTCATCAGGGCAACACGAATTGCGAGGGTCGCAGGAAGAACAAATGCCGCTGGTCCAGATAATCGACGTTTGTGACCGCCAGGCTTCCGCCGATCAGGGTGCGAAAGACCTTGCGATTCCCGCCCACATCGAAACGGTTCTGTCGACGGTACACGGGCCAGTCGACGGTCAGGCGCAGTTCATACAGGTTCGCCATGAGCGCGCTGGCGCGCAGGAGGGTGTTGAGGCGCACCTGTTTGTCGGCGTCGCTCAGGCCGCTTTCATTGAGATTGGTGTTCATACCGGTGATGGCGGAGAACGGGACCAGCTCGGTCCGGAGGCGATACATGAGGGCGAACTCGTTTGCGATCGTCTTCTCGGCCGCCGACCCGGTCATCGCGCGCACATAGGCGGCCGAGGGCAGGGACTCGAACTCCATGCGCGCGTTTGTAGCGCCCCACTGGTAGTATTGGGGCAGGCTCAGGAGGCCGATGATATCGCGCCCGTTGCGGAAGCCGACGAGGCCTGAGAATCCGTCGAAGAGGCGGTAGGTCGAGGCCCGCCACACTCCCGAGTCGCGCACGCGGTTGGTCCGCGTGTTGACCGAAATCTCCTCGACGTAGTTGGTCAGGTCATTGAGTCCCAGCGAGCCGCTGCGGATCGCTTCGAGCCAGAGCTTGCCTTCCTGCGTGATGATGGTGTCCTCGCGGTTCTGCCGCTGGACCTGGAGGCCGGTGGGCATGACGCCGATGATGGCCACCAGGGCGAACGCCACGACCGCGATGCAGATCGCGATCTCGACCATCGTGAAACCAGCCTCGCGGCGGCGCGTTCGCACTGAACCGGGCGCTTCGGGCTGGGATAGTGGGTGTGGGTTCATTCGACTTTCGTCTCCAGGATGCGCGGGCGGCCCGTAATCCAGTTCACGACAACATCGGTCCGGTTTGCCGGCGGAGTGCTGACAACGTCAGGCGCAGCGTTCAGCAGGTAGTGGTCCTGTTTGTCTTTCGCGTAGAACACACTGCCGCGGCTGAGCGTCACGCTCGCGTCCATCTGGATTCTCTGGCTGCCCTGGCCCTCGAATGTCAGCCGCCCCGAAGGATCGAATGCGATGTAAGGCATCCGCATGACCTCGCTCTCGGCGGTCGGGAACGGGAACCAGGCGTAGGGCAGAACGCGGTTCGTGACGACGACCGTCAGTTGGTTGGTCCAGGCGGAACCGAGATCGACGAACTTGTTGGTCGCGAAAAACATGCCGTCCGGCAACATCTTCCATCCTCCGCTCAGGTAACGGGGCGTTTCACGCCCGGGCTGATCCCCCACGGTGCGTTTCGAGAACAAGGCGTAGGCGCGGTACTGGCCGGCGACCAGGTTGGTGAACTGGCGCAGGGCTTGATCGCGATTGCGGCCCGCCGGCATCGCTTGCAACTCGGTGATGTGGCTTCCCGCGGTGGGCGGCACGAACACCATGTAAACCGTCCGCCTCGAACTGAGCGCCTGCTGGCGCGCCAGGTTCAGTTCATCGAGGATTTGGCGGCTCCCGGAGGCGAGTGTGTTGGCCTGAGTGAGGCTGCGGATGGCGGGCACGCTGCTGGCAGCCAGCACCACAATGATGCCGATGACCACCAGCACCTCCATCAAGGTGAATGCCCCGGCCATCGGACGGCGCGGCGCGGCGGCTCGGGACTCGGGGGTTGGGGCGGTCAGGCCTGCCTGGCCCCGGCCGAGGCGCAATGCCCGGCGGGGTGAATGGAGCGGGTTCACCGGGGCAGTGGATATGGTGCTGGCGATCATGCCAAGCCTCCTACTTCCAACTGCAGACATTGTCCTTGTTCTGCAGCAGATTGGCGCCAGCGTTGCTGTTGATCTTGCCGTCGGGTCCGAACGACCAGACCATGACGGACGTCTTGGCCTCGAACCGGTGCGGCGTGTTGTCGCCGGCGCTCGCCGCGGGCACGCGCCGCAGCCCGTTGTATCCGAGATCCGGGTTGCCTGATTGGGACTTGTCCTGCGACACGGCTTCGGTGCGGTAGAAGGCATCTCGACAACTGTTGTCGTAGTTCAGATCGAGCGTGATGATGAAGGGATTACCCCACGGATCCCGCAGCACGCCGTCGGGACCGATGCCGCCCCCCTTCGAGATGCCCTGGTTGCCGCCTGCGGGCGCCTTCTGATAATCGACGTCTTTGAAACCATCCAGAAAGTCCTGTTTCTGCGGATTCATGCTCTGCGGCGGATTGGATTTCGCGGGGTTCCAATTGGCGGGCAGGGTCCCGTTGCGAAACCGGTCAATATCCCGCAAAATGGCGACGACATCGGAGTTGTTGCCCTGGTAATTGGCCCATTGGTTCTGGAGCAGCGGCAGCGCCTGTCCCCGTCGATCGACCAGCGCGGTCCCGCCTGTGGATGCGACGGTGCCGAACGTGAAGTCGGGGGAGTTGTCGTTCAGCGAATTTTGGGCCGGCTTGGGTGCGGGAAGGCGTCCATAGGTCGCATTGTACGAGTGGATTGCGCCAATGATCACCTGGAGATCCTTCTTGGCGGTCATGATCTGGGCCTTTTCCTTTGCCTTGCCGACGGCGGGCGTGATCATGGCAGCCAGAACGCCAATAATCGCGATCACCGTCAGTAATTCGATCAGGGTGAACCCGAGGTCGTTCCAGCGGGTTTGGAGCATGTGCTTCTTCATAATCTGAGAGGACTGGTTTCTTGAGGAGAACTTCCAAGGGAAAACAAAGGCGGCCGGGCGCGCGCCTCGCAGTCGAGGCCGGGATCGGCGGCGGCTGCCATCGCCGCGCGTCCCCCGAATCGGGACCGACCAGGACGGCGCCGACCATCGGACGGTCAGTTTCAGCCGGCCTGACGGAGGGATGTTGAGGCCGATAGTCATGTCGCGGTTACCAGTTGGCGATTGTCACGCGTTTACCGCCGATGTAGGCCTCGGCCCACAGGTCGTAGGCCGCCACGTTGTTCGTCGGCTTGCTGCACACGTATCTCCACGGATTCGCAAACCGCTTGTCCGCGGACGCTGATGTGTTCACCCGCCCGGCCAGGGGAGCGGTCGCAGCCTCTTTCTTCGGCCACGGATACGGGATGACCAACAGTTCGACTGTCAGTGAGCCGGCGGATGAGGTCAGCGGGATTTCCTGGTGCTGATTGGCCTTGAGCCCCGTGAGGAAGGTCTTCGGACGCTGCGGCGCTTCGGTCGAGTTCACGAACCCTTGCACCCCAAGCGCCGGCTGGAGCTGTGCCGACGGCAACCGCTGTTCCCGGTCGGCGGAGCGGTAATACATGCCTTGCTGTGAGACGATGGTTCCGGTGAGTTCGTAGAAGAGAGGATTGAGCGCCGGATTCACATTTACACCGTTGAGCGAGTTGTCCGGGGGATACTGGTTGAAATCGATCCGGTAACTCTCGATCGCCGCCCCCAGTTGGTCCCTCTGCGCCCGGATGGTCGATTCCTTCGCCTTCCGACTGGCCACGCCAGCGAGACCAGCGCCGATGGCGGCAAGCACTCCAATGATGGAAATGACCGTCAGCAACTCGATCAGAGTAAACGCCACAACCCCGTTTCGGTGGGCGGCACTCGCCGCCGCGGGCGCATCCGGCTTCCGGAAGATTGGACGATTCAGACTCTTCATTTCATTGTTCTGGTCGCGGTGGGCCTCTTCAGCGCCCCCGCAGTTCGCGCTCCATCCGTTCGCTCAACCACTGCTTGATCATGCTTTGATAGTTCAAATACCGTTCCCGCGCCATCCGCTTGATCCGTCCCAGCATCCGCGGGTCCATTCGCAGCGTGATCGTGACCGATTCGGCGCTCTCCGCGCTCGACGCCACTGCGCTTTCCATCAAGCGCAGATCGACACGCGTGTCGGCCCAGAATGCCGCCTCAGCCTGTTCGCTGTCGAACAGAGGCACCTCTTCCCAAGTGCTGATCGTGTTCACAAGCGCATTCGAACTTCGCCCAAACCCATCGGCCCGCCGGTCATGCCTGCAATTCCTAGGCCAACGTCTGGTTCACTTTCCTCTGATAAAAGAACTGTTCCTCGTCAGTGAACGGACGGGCGTAAAGGACCCGGACCACCCGCCCGTTTGTCCGATACAGACTCATGATTCCGATCCCGGATGCCGACTTGCCGAGGTTAAAGAACCGCGCCTGAACCGAAAATCGAGGTGAATCAGGCATCAATCTCACGGCAAATGGGTCTTCGAATGATTCTTCAATATCCCGAGGCGTCAAAGATCTGTCGCATTCAAAGGGCGGGTTGTTCCAGTCGAACTCCATTTAACGGTCTCACGTAAAGCAATCGCCCATGCATTGTGTTTACAATGTATTTACGCCAGCCTCACTGGGTCTGTCAACAAAGAATTTTGGATCTGAGGCAAGGGGAGCGTCACCAGTTACCCCAGTAATAGACGTACGAGGACGCCTGGTGGACGCCCATCTGTTTGATGCCTTTCCAGATGACCGAGCCATCCAGCGCGCCCACATTGCCGCCCTCGGCCCCCACATCTGCCGCCGTGCGCCCCGGCAGTGAGCGCGTGAGCGAGCTGTTTCTCTCGAGAATGGTGCCTCCACGCGTGTGCGGCGCGGATTTCAGTCCGTCCTCGCCCCAGTGATTGGCGTCCGCCAGAATCGTATTTGTTCCCGAGTCGCTCAGCCGCGTCGGGGAGTACCAGGGGTACTGCTTGTAGGCTGGCGGCACCAGGGCGTCGCCCAGATACTGATAACCGATCAGATACCCCCACTGCGAGTTGGTCCGGTTGAGGAAGTTCGGATTGAACCGGAAGTTCGGGCAGTCGAGAATCCGTTCGTTGCCCGAGTAGCGCACCAGGTTTGTCCAGGTGGCGTGGGAGACGCGGATCGCATGCCATTGCTCGGCGTTTTCCCTGGCTGTTGGAACGCGGTCTTCGAAGTCACCGCCGTACAGGTGAATCGCCACCAGACATTGGCGCATGTTGCTCTTGCAGGCGGCTCGCTTGGCTCGTTCCTTAGCCGAACTGAGGGCAGGCAGCAGCATTGCCGCAAGGATCGCAATAATGGCGATGACAACCAACAGCTCGATCAGCGTAAACGCGAATCCCGCCGCGGATTGTCGTTCGACTCTCGCCTTTTTGGATACCCAGTCTCGCACAGTGACGCCGTCGAATCTCGTTGCGCAGGGTGCCGGGTGCAACTCAAAAGCCATGGCAAAAGCTATGGCGCGGGCGGCTTGGGTGTTTCCTCGGTGAGTCGCCAGCCGGAAGAATCGGCAATCAGGCCAGTGTGCCCCTTGTACCGGTCATACACCGCGTGCATCGCCTCGATGGTGTCGAAGTAGCCCACAATATGGGCTGCGCTGAAGGATTCGCCCGCGCGGACCGGGCGTCCGTGGATTTCCTCGATCATCACGATGATGTCGCCCGGCCGCTGGCTGCACCAGGCCTCGTAGACGATTGACGGTTCGAGCGTCAGGCCTGCCAGCCATGGACCGTCCCGTCCCGTTTCCCTGTCTCGGAGATGGTATGCGCGGATGAAATGTTGCGGTGTCCGATGTGTGTCGCGCCGATAGCCGAACTTCAAGTCGGGCGGGAAAGGTGTGAAGAACTCGCTCGAAGGAATGCGCACGCCTTGGGGACCGCTCAGATAGCTGAGGTAAATCTCGCTGAATGTGTCCCCCCGCTCGTGCCGCACGCAGCCAGGCGTGTCGTTGCGAAGGAACATCTCCTTCGAGCTGTTGACGCTGTCGATTCGGTCCATCAGCACGAAAAACCGCTCCCCTCTGGGAAAGACAATCCATTGTGTCCACCGCGATCCAGGCACACGGCCCGGCGCCGCATATTCGTACCGGTAACTTGTCTTGATGGCGATGAAATCCGGACCTCGGACGATCTCTGGCTGGACGGGCTTCATCCGGTGACAGAGTTGGGGGCCTTCGACAACGCGCTTGCGGTGGCTGCTGCCGTGGGCCATCAGCGCGTACTCGCGCCGGGCAGGATCGGTCTCGTTCTCGTACCAGGTGTATCGACCGACGCCGTGGCCGTCCTCCGCGATGACCTGGTCGCTCCAGGCCTCGTCGCTCCCCGCTTCCATGAGCCAGTCGATCACCATCAGCCCATCACCCACTTCGCGGAATCCGGTGGCCTTATCGAGAAACGACCCCTTCTCGATGCCAGTCATCCAATGCTTGGGGTCTTTCTTGGGAATCACGGCTTCGAGTCGATCGGTCTCAATCTTGATCGCGCGGTCACTCTCGGTCACGTTCGCCCACGCGCCCGATTCCGCCGATTGTGAGAGGGCCGGTCCGACCCCGATTGTCGCCAGGAGCGCGCTGCAGCAGAGCCGCCCGATGAGCGTTTTGTGTTGTGGTGACGATTGCCGTGGCATAGTAGAGCGTTGATCAGCGGTTTGAATCGAATGCCAGAGGTTACTCGAAACCCCGCCGCCGCCGCAAGCTTGACGGGGTGCTGCCAGCCCGCGGGCTGTCGGGCTCAGGCCGGGACGGCGCACTGGCGCGCGCGCGTGTGTGTGACTAACCCCAACTCCTCGAGCCAGCGCAGGATGCGAACCGCCACCCGTTCCCATCCCGGTTCGAGCATGAGGTCGTGTCCCATGTCCTCGAAGAACTCCGCCTGCACACCGTAGAGGGCCGCCACGTGCTCGACCGATTTGCGCTTCATACACCCGTCCTGTCCAGCGCCCAGCACGAGCACGGGCGTTTTGGTGAGGGCCCGCCAAACCACCTTTGGCCGCAACAGCAACTCGAGGCAGACGCGGTAGGAATCCTCTCCGAGCCGGGCAAAGCAGTTCTCGACCACCTCTTCGGGGGTTCTGTTGGAGAAGAACCAGTCGCGGCAACTTTGCAGGCTTCTGATGACAAGGCGGGGTCTTCCGAGGCGGTGCGCCCGAAAGTACAGGCCCGGCTGGCGCAGAGATCGGCGCCAGGTCGCCCACCTGAAGGCGCCAGGATGCGTCGGGGCAAGCAGAACTGCCGCCGGGGGATTCAGCTTGTGTAAACGCATCTGGATCAACATGGCGCCCAGCGAATGGCCCACGAGGATGGGACATTGTTCGAACTGCGCCGCGGCCTGCACCACGGCGTCCGCAAAGTCGTCCAGCGAGGTCCATCGCAGCGTCCTCCTTCCGGTGGCTGCTCCATCGCGTCCGGGCAAGCTCAGACAGTGGGCAGTCAGACCCCGTTTGTTGAAAAACTCGCGCCAGGGGGCGGGCCAGCACCATGAACCGTGCAATAGGCCGTGCACGAAGAGAATGGGGCTCTCGCCGGGCGCCTGACCGGCCAACTTCAAAGTATAGACTTCAGGTTCCATCTCGAATCTAGTAAACACCCACTATGCATCTCTACGTAATATTATAGGGAATTCTGCAAGAAATGTTACGAGTGGAACCGATGTTTTTTTTAGAAAATCGATCTGAGGAGCTTGCGGGCGGTCCGGGCGGTCAGTTCGAGACCGCCTCGCCGAGATTGGGGCAGATTGTGGAAGAGCATTGGCGACTCGCCCTTGTAACTCTCTTCGTCGCAAGCATTTGTGGTCGGCAGGTGCCCGATCATTCCATGGTGCAGCCGACGATCGCGAAGTGCGGCACAACGCCGGGACTGGCCACAGCGATGAACCGCGAAAAGACCTCGGCGTTCATTGTGAGGGCGGTCTGACCCAAGGCGAGAGCCTCCAGTTCAAGGGAGATGCGGGCCGTTCTGCGCGATGCAGTCCGCTCTTCAGCATGTGGTGTCAAGTCTCGATTGCCAGTTGAAACTTGTCCCC
This sequence comes from Verrucomicrobia bacterium ADurb.Bin006, assembly GCA_002071485.1. GTDB lineage: Bacteria > Verrucomicrobiota > Verrucomicrobiia > Limisphaerales > J093 > MWFF01. The sequence goes on from MWFF01000197.1 coordinate 66,861, forward strand.
AAAGCGTGGAGGGAATCGAGCACGGCGGTTGCAGGCTGCAGGCGCACGGCGAATTCAGCCAGTTCGATGCCGGGCTCGGGTGTGATATCGAGTTGGGCTGTGCCGACAAGCACCTCAGAGTTGCATCCGGACGGCTTTTGCTTCTCAAGCCCGCACAGCAGTCCTGTAGCGGAGTCTGAGTGCCATGTGCACCAGAGGGGTGCGAAATATGAAGGCTAGAGGGGGAGTGTCACCTCGAAACAGGTCCTGCCGGGGCGGCTCTCGACAAGAACCAGGCGCCCGCGGTGGGCGTGCAGAATCTCGCGCGCGAGGCTCAAACCCAATCCCAGGCCGACCTGAGCTCCGGTGCGCGTCTGATCGGCGCGATAGAATCGCTCGAAGACACGGGGTTGATCGGACGGCTGTATGCCCGGTCCGCTGTTGCAGACCGTGAGGAGGGCTTGGGTGTCTCCGGCTTCGAGTGCGACAGCGAGCGCCCCGCCCGGTTCGTTGTATTTGACGGCGTTGCGGAGCAGGTTGAGCAGAGCCATCTGCAGAAGGCTGCGATCGGCCTGAACTCGCACATGCGGCCTGATGCGAACGTCAAACGCGAGGTTCGAGTCGCCGGCAAGGACGCGAGCGTCCTCGATCAGTCCTTCGAGTTCTGCGCTCAAGTCCACATCCTCGATCGCGAGCTGGAGTTGGCCGGCATCGGCCTGGGAGAGCAGCAGCAGGCCGCGGGTGATTCTCTTCAGCCGTTGAGTTTCCTCGAGCAGGTTGCCAAAGACCTGTTGGACGGGGGAGCCCGGCTCGGCCGCCTGAAGCGCGTTCTCGAGTTCGCCCTGCATCACCGCCAACGGCGTCTTGAGTTCGTGCGAGGCGTCGGCGCTGAAACGGATCGCCTGGCGGAAGCTCGCTTCCAGCCGGTCCATCATCCCGTTGAGCACACGGACCAGACGCGTGATTTCGACGTCGCTGCCCGACGCGGGAATGCGCTTGTCCAGTCCCTGCGCTGTCACCCCTTCAGCCATAGCGCTGATGGTGTTCAAAGGACGCAGGGCGCGCCCCGCCACCAGCCAGCCGCCGCTGGCCACCAGCAGGAGAGCAAGCGGCAAGGTCACGGCGAAGATATTCCGCATCCGGTTCAACTCGGCCTGGACCTGGTCGAAGTTGAGCCCGACGACCAGGCGCACTTCGTTGCTGCCCAGAATGCCCAGCCGCCACGCCGAATCGCCGGCCCGGACTGTGAAGAAACGGGGAATCTTGGTGAACAGGACGGAGGTGCCACCACCGCCGGGGCCAAGACCACGTCCCATGCCGCCGCGCCCTCCGCCGCCGCCCGGGCGCCACGGCGGTCCGCGCGGCGACGGGGGCGGATTCGTGGCGATGTGGTTGGGCGCTGCCGGATCGTCTTCGAGGGAACAATCGATTTGCGTCGGATCGAGACCATCTGGCCAGGCGGGTGAAACGTACAGGTCTTGGCCTTGCGCATCCCGGACGAGCAGGAGGATGCGGCCTTTATGTTCCTCGCCAAAGATGAACTCGATCGAGCTTTGGAGCCGGTCGAAACTGCCGCGGTTGGCGAGCCAACCGGGATGGCGCGCTCCAAGACTCCGGATCTCCGTGTCCACCGCCTCCACCTTCTGGCGGTGGAGCAAATACCAGGTCGCCACGCCGAACCCGCCCAGGACAAGCCCGGAAATGAGGGCGGAGAGCAGCGCGATCCTGAACCGGAACGAAACTGGCTTCATGGCCGGGGTTTGAGGCGATACCCCACGCCGCGGACGGTCTCGATCAGTTTGACCGGCGCTTCGGCGTCCACTTTCTTGCGCAAACGCTGGATATAGACCTCGACGAGGTTGGTCCCCGGATCGAAATCGTACTCCCACACCCGTTCACAGATTTGCGCCCGCGTCAGCACCCGCCCTGGCGAGCGCATCAGATGTTCGAGCAGGGTGAACTCGCGTGGGGTCAATTCGATGGCGGCTTCACCCCGTTTCACTTCGCGAGTCAAGAGGTTCATCGACAAATCCCCGACGCTGAGAATGCCCTGGGGCGTGCCCGCGGCCCTCCGCGTGACGGCGTGAATGCGGGCGACCAGCTCTTCGATGTAAAACGGCTTTGTCAGATAGTCGTCCGCTCCAAGATTCAATCCCTCGAGCCGTTCGTTGAGTTCGCCGCGGGCCGTAAGCAGGATGACCGGCAGCGGAATCTTCCGGTCGCGCAGGTTGCGTAGAATGCTCAGGCCGTCGCGCCCGGGCAGCATGATATCGAACACCGCCACATCGTACGGGCGGCTTGTGGCCAGCATGTAGCCTTCGTCGCCGTGATGCGACACCTCGACCACGAACCCCTCCGCTTCAAGTCCTTTGCGAACAAAGGAGGCGATCTTCTTCTCGTCCTCGATGACCAGCACCTTCACAACGTTTGAACCGAAGCGGCCGACCATGTTGTGCCGGGCGCGTGTCTGCCGCGCGCCGTTCGCGGTCGTTCCGCCGCGGCCGACTCTGCGCGTCCGCCGTGTGCTGTCAATACCCTGAGGGAGGGCTCGCCGCATGTTTCACCCTTGATTTTGCGGACGCGCGGGCGTGAAATGACTGCGATGAAAGCCGTGGTGGCTCTTCAGTCCTCGAACGTCAATAGACAATCTGGCATGGCATGAAAACGCCCTGCGCCGATCCCACTGGACATGCTGCTCGTCGCCTCGAGAACTTGAGGCCGGCGTTGAATCGCCGCTCTTTCCTCCAACACTCGCTCGTCCTTGCGGGCGGCTGCGCCGCCGGGCTGCGCGCGGCGACCGCGCCCGACGGTCTGGATCGGCTCAAGCCGATCGGCCAGGGAAAAGGGGTTCATCCGGGCCGCGTGGTCTGGGTGCATGATCCCGGAGTCACGGACTGGAAAGGCCCGGGCGACGGGCATTGGTGGGAGGGCGACCGGGTGAAACAGGGGCGCGTCGACGCGATGCTGGCGCGCGCGGTGTGCGAACTGACCGGTGAGGCGACGGTGTCCAGGGCGTGGGCCCGGCTGTTTCGCCATTTCAACCAGTCGCGCGGCAAAGGCGACGTGGGCTATCGCGCCGGCGAGCGGGTGATGATCAAGCCCAACTGGGTGGGATTGATCTACCTCGAGGGGCATGTCAACACGGACACCTACACGTTTATCCGACGGCACGACTACATGAACACCGCGCCGCAGATGATCATCGCCCTGCTGGATCAACTGGTCCGCGTCGGTGTGCGCCCCGGCGACATCACGGTCGGCGACACGCTGGCTTGCCTGGTGCACGAGTATTACAGCCTGCTCCATGGCGCGTTTCCAGAGGTTTGCTACGAGGACTGCGAAGGCAAATTCGACCGGATTAAGTCCAAGCCATCGGCCGTGCCGCTCTTCTGGAGCAGTCGTCCTGAGGGCAAGACTGGGGACAGCGTCCCGACATCGTTTGCCGAGGCGGACTACCTGATTAACTTCGCGTGTCTGAAAGCGCACACGGCCGGCGGTGTGACGTTGTGCGCCAAGAACCACTATGGCTCGCTGGTGCGCTGGCCGGTGCAGAAGGGCTACTACGACATGCACCCCAACTGTTTCGCCACGCAAACGGGCGTGTATCGCCCGCTGGTGGACCTGATGGGTCATGCGCACCTCGGGGGCAAGACGGTGCTTCACCTCATCGACGGCCTGTTCTCCGGGGCGCATCCTCGCGACGCGGTCCCGCAGCGCATGGAGATGCCGCCGTTCCTCGGGCACTGGCCGTGCAGCCTTCTGGCATCGCAGGATCCGGTGGCCATCGATTCCGTCGGCTTCGATTTCCTGTGGAGCGAACGCACGGATTTCCCGCGCAAAGGCGGGGTGGATGATTATCTGCACGAGGCAGCGCTCGCGGCTGACCCCCCCTCGGGGACGTTCTACGACCCGAACCACGGCACCCCGACCCGGCGGTTGGCGAGCCTGGGCGTCCATGAGCACTGGAACAATCCCGAGGAGAAGAAGTACTCGCGCAACCTTGGCACGGGCGAGGGCATCGAACTGGTCAAGGCCGACGCCTGACACAGCGGGTTGCAGGCAAACAGAATGGGGGCGCATCCCTCCAGGGCGAACCGTTGCCTCGATCACTCTGGCGCCGGGCCTACAACGGATGATTCCCACCGACAACCTTCAGATGCATCGGCCCGCGCTCACACTTCGAACCAGAGGTTGATTTCCCCGGTGGATACTGATTCACTCTCCGGTCAAGCATCCGCCGTATGGCGACAGCCGGACTCTCGTATGAAAGCATCATCTATCATTCTGACCGCACTGTGTGTGACCATCGCGCTTCGAGCGCAGTCGGACGACCTTGACCCGCGCAACTGGATTGGGCACGACCGCACACGCCCACTGCCGCCGGTGGTGGACCCCGGTGTTGGCAGCACGCCGGACCAGGCCGGCAAGGCGCCATCGGACGCCATCGTCCTCTTTGACGGCACGAATCTCTCGAAATGGGTGGCGATGAACGGGGAGCCGACCAAGTGGATCGTGAAAGATGGCGCGATGGAGTGTGTGCCAGGCAGCGGGTATGTGCGGACCCTCCAGTGTTTCGGCGACGCCCAGGTGCACGTGGAATTCGCCAGCCCCGCCAAACCCGAGGGCTCGGGCCAGGGCCGGGGCAACAGCGGGTTCTTCTTCGGCGGCATGCGCTACGAGATTCAGGTGCTGGACAGCTACCAGAACGACACGTACGCCGACGGCTCGTGCGCTTCGATTTACAATCAGTACCCGCCGCTTGTGAACGCCTCGCGTCCGCCGGGCCAGTGGCAGAGCTACGATATCCTCTGGACCGCGCCCCGTTTCGAGAGCGACGGCAAGCTGCGGTCGCCGGCCCGGGTGACGCTGTTCCACAACGGCGTGCTGGTGCATCATAACGTCGAGTTGATCGGCGACACGGGCTGGGTCACGCGCGGCCCGTACCGGGCGCATCCGGAGAAGCTGCCGCTCGCGATTCAGGATCACGGCAACCCAGTGCGCTTCCGCAACATCTGGGTGCGGGAGTTGGGCCGGCCTGGGCGCCCGGAGTTCTTCCTGGCCGACAAGGTGCTCGATGGATACGTGGGGAAGTATCAGGTGAACAGGAACTGGATCGTCGACGTCACGCGCCGCGACGGGTGTTTGTTCTTCCAATGGGCGGGAGAGGATTTCCTGGTCTTTGCCACGTCCCCCAATCGGTTCTTCGCAAAGACCACAGACGTTCAGGTCGAGTTCAAAACGGAAAACAACGAGGACGTTGCCTACTTCTCGGTCGGCGAGGACGGGGGAATGCGGGCCAAGAAAGTGAAGTGACCCGGATTAGAGACCAATCGGTGTTGAAGACGTTTCTCCATGAGACCAACTCGGCTGCATGCTTCCAACGCGGAGGATGGTGGACGCGGTTTACCGGGCTGCAGAGGTCAAGCTCGAGCCGGCCCCGATTGCTCCGAGCCCGGCCATGACGACGGTGCCGGTGTTTATAGCGCACAACGGGATTGTGCGCACCCAGCGGCTCGAGCGCATGGCGGAGCATCCGCCCGGGGCGCTTGTTGCGGGCCACAAGAAGGACGTCGTGATCTCGGCCAGGCTCGATGAGGCGCCCGGCAAGGTTGCGATTTACGGATGGCATCGAATCGGCGGGGTGCCGATCCAGCCGCTCTACCTTGGCCACGGCGTGAGTTGGGTGGATTACAGCCACGGCGTGCGGTTGGTGCATCAAGCCATGCGGGTGAACGGTTCCACCACGACCGTGGCTGGGGTGCTGTCGGATCCGTGTCTTTCGGGGTTGTTCAGCGACGAAGGTGTGGTGGCGCAGCCGCGCTATGCGACGGATCGATTCCAGCCGTCGGGTCCTGGGGAGTGTCGCGCGCCTGCGGACGGACGGCCGAGATCGTGTTCGAGCCTACAACGACACCGTCGTGCTGCTCGATGGGAAGCCGTTTGTGAGTGCCGAGGGAGGGACATGTGGACGCAGCCAGGCAATGCGGACGGCTCTGAGCGCGTTGTTCGCGTTCAACAGCCGGACCAACGACGCCGGTCTTCAAACGCATTGGGGGCTGGACGGGCGCGCCCGGTTCTTGCTCAAGGGAAAGCCGGAACGCAAAGTCCTTCACACCGTCCAGGTCGGGCGCAACGGTTTCCTTCATGCCCTGGCGGTCGGGACGTCGGACGAGAACCGTGGCTGCGAGTACTTAGGAGCGAGCGTACACGCGCTGGATTTCGTCTTGAGCCGCCATTCCGAGTCACGCAGGATTCCTGCATGTTCGACACGCCAATGCCAGCCGATCAAACTGTTCGCCAGTCATTCGTTTTGCGGGCATCGATGGGTGCGGTCAGGAAGGGCGCGATGACCCGGCGTGAGATGCTCGGGTTTCTCGCCGCCGGAATTGGCGCGCAATTCGCCAAAGCGCACGGTGCGACGGTGCGTGCACCCGGCGCGAGTGCCGAGGAGCAGGCGGGCGAGACGCCGGGGGGTGAAGCATCCGGCGGCGTCTCGAGCGCTGTCAGTGCCATGGAGGCGAAGGCGAAGGTGTTCGAGTTTCTCAGGGCGCGGGGTCATGGGTCCTATGTGTTTGGGCAGGTGGCCACGTGGGTGCACAACGAGAATCCGGATATGGATCACCCGGGCAACTGGATTCGGAAGGTGCTCGAGCACACCGGCAGAATGCCGCGGTACGGCTGCATCACGTACGACTTTGACGATGACCCGTTCACTGACGCCGCGTGGAACGAGGGCGCGCGCAAGCTCTGGGAGCGGGGCATGATTGTCGGAATCTACAACTTCTTTGCGAACCCGAGCGGAGGCAGGTGGAACGATCCGTGCGAGATGGAGAAGATTTGGTCGCCTGACGACAATCCGGTCCGGCGCAATTTCTTTCGGCAGCTCGATCGGATGGCGGCGAATTTGCAGTGGCTGAAGGACCGCGGGATTCCGGTTGTGTACACGCCTTTTGTGGAGAGCGACGACCGGAACAAGTGGCACGCCAAGGGGGGGAGCGACGCGATCATCCGGCTCTATCGGCTGGTGCACGACTATTTCCAGGGCACGAAAAAACTCGATCACATTCTCTGGGCCTATCACACGACGCAGAATCATGGCGCCTTGGAGCGGTGTTATCCGGGCGACGACTATGTGGATGTGCTTGGCAAATCGGCTTACGGCACGGGGTTGGTGTTTTCAGAATACGAGTGGGCGGTTGCGAAGAAAAAGACCGGGGGCAAGGTCATCTGGTGGGCCGAGTTGGGGATTCGCGGGAAGGGCGATCCTGCGCGCGATTGTCTGGATGTGCTGCGCAAGCTCGAGAGCAGCTACCCTGAACTGGCTGGATTCGTCTTCTGGAGTGACGAGGGCTTCTACAACGTGGTTGGGAATCTCAACGGACGCGAGTTCATGGAGCATCCGAAGATTGTGACTCTGGGGAAGTGAAGTGACCGCGCCGGCATGTTGCGGAGGGGCGACGGCCTCGTCGCCCCAAACTCCTTCAAAAACACTCTTCGGCGGGGGACGAGCCGTCTCCCCCTCCAACGTTCGGTTCATGGAGAGCGTTGACATTCAAAGACGTAATGCGCACGGGGACCATGAACCGATTTGTAGCCGCCGACGTGAGTCGGCGCTGATTTCTGCTTTTGACGGAGCGAGATGGCGCGGACTCACGTCCGCGGCTACGGAACCACGGGTCATGGAAAGAGCCTCGTCGGACTCGGCCCTCGAAGACTCGTCTCCGGCCGTAATCTCACGTCCAGGTAAACGGAGTGTCGCCCGTACATTTCGAAGAACGGACGGAACATAACGCCGCCGATGTCGAACCGGAGCGTCCGCGGATTGCCGGTGATGGATTTGCCGATGTCGGCGGCGTCGAGGACGACGGGCCGCCAGTCGGAGCGGGGTCCGGATTCCTCGGCTGCGAGCAGGATGGGGCCGTAGAAGAGGCTGGCGATGTTGGGTTGATCCATGACACGGCTGAGGTGGAATGGGAACGGCGCGTGCAGTTCGATGGTGTCCTTGTCCTTCCAGTCACGGCCCAGATTCAGGTAGCTGCCCGGGATGGCGTTGACCTGTTTGGACTGGCCGTTGATGCAGACATGAAATCCGCGGGTTGCCCAGCGCGGCACGCGGACCTTGAGATCGAAGGCGCCGTTGCCTGCGAGGACGAGCCGGGTGGTTTCCTCGAAGGGGTAGCTGGTGCGCTGAGTGAGGGTGAGATTGCGCTCCGTCCATCGGAGGGTCGAGGGGATGAACAAATTGACGAAAAGCGTCTGGTGATCGGCGCCGTGGAAATAGATCGAATCCTGGAGTTTGGTCGCGCTTTCGAGGGCGGTGCCGTTGCAGCAGGTGAAGCCGTCCATGCCGCCGTTGCCGAACTGCTTGCGTGCTGCCGGGTTGAGGGGGACGTGGTACGTGTTGGCGGAGTCTTCGGCGGCGACGGAGGCGAGGATATGGTTGTAGAGAGCCTGCTCGTAGTAATCCATGTAACGGGCGTCAGGGTCGTACATGAAGAGCTGTCGACTCAGCTTGAGCAGGTTGTACGTGGCGCAGGTTTCGTTCTGGCCGCCGCGGTTGAATCCATTGGCGAAGAGCGAGTCGGGTTCGGCGGTAAAGCACTCGGCGTTGTTCGGGTTGCAGGCGCCGGCGACGCCGCCGATGCTGTACATGTAACCGCCGGTGCAGATACCCCAGAAATGTTCCGCGACACTGAGGTAAGGACGCTCGCCCGTGTTGCGATAGATTTCGAGCGCGCCGGTGATTTGGGGGATGTGTTGGTTGGCGTGGCGTCCGCGCAGCGTGTCGACGTTCCGGGCCAGCCCATGGGTGTGATCGGCGTCGCCGAAGAAGAAGTTGCTGTTGTCGAAAAGGCGGGCGCAGTCAAGGAAGCGCACGTCTCCGGTCAGGCGGAAGAGGCGGGCCATGACTTCGTTCATCCCGCCGTACTCGCCGGCGATGTAGCGATTCCACATGCGAATGCGAATGGCGGGCGGGACGGCTTGGAGGCGCTGCTGCACCCAGAGGCCCATGCCTCGTGCGATCTCGAGGGCCTTTTGGTTTCGAGTCACTTCGTAGCAGTCGAGGCATCCGGCGAGGATTTTGTGGAGCGTGTAGTAGGGGGCCCAGACCTGGTGGTTGCCGTCCCCGTAGCTCGCCCCCTGTTCGAGCATGATGAACTGGTCGGGCGGATAGGCGCTGATGAAGCCCAGTCCCCAATTCCAGTAGTCCGTGCGGATGCCTTCGCTGGTCAGGTTGGAGTTGTAGTTTGTGACTCCGGGCCCGGGCGGCACGGCGGTGGGATCGGCGTTGCAGGGGCCGGCTTCTCGGGTCGGGCGGCCTGACTTTTGAGACAGGTCGTACAGGGTGTCGATGAGATAGGTCAGCTTCGACAAGAAATTGGTTTGCAGCGCCGGATCGTAGCCGGTGCTGGCACAGGCCTGAGCGATGGCGGACAGGTAATGGCCGCTGGCATGGCCGCGCAAGCGGCTTGTTTGGGAATCCCAAACGCCCAGCGGTTGGGCAGTCTCGGGTTGGGGTTGTCCAAAGGCGTCGCGGAACATGTAGAGGAACCGGTCAGGATCGGTCTGGGCCAGCCCCTGGATGAACTTGTTGCGGTGTCGGATGAACGGGGTCTCGCGCTGCTGTTCGTCGCGGTCGAGGCTCACCCGGTCCAGCGGAAACGCTTCGACCCCGCGGGTCGGAGCGGGCGAATCACTCGAGGCGGGTTTCACCGTGACGACGGCCTTGGGCTCGATCGTGGTCCCGGCGACGCGTCCGGTGACGGTGAACGTGCCCGGTTCGAGGACGGACTGATTGTTGGTGGGAGACGGCCAGATGACGCGGACCACGGTTCCCGTGGTTCCGTCCCTGAATTGACCGGCGATGTTCCGGGGCAGCCGGGGCAGGGTGCCTGTGATGGTCTCGATCGAGATGGGCGGAACGGCAAGCAATTCGCTGCCGGACCACGGCGGCGCAGAAGTTGCCTCAGCCTGTTTGGAGGCGGTGGCGGGCTGGCTGGACGCGGCTGTCGTCTCGTCCGACAGCGCATTGTTGCCGATCGTTGCGGTCTGCTGGTCTGTCGGGGCGGTCTTGATCCAGACTTGTGATTCAGCGCGGCGTCGGGAGGAGGCTGTGTCGGGCCGATTGTCGCGGGCATAATAGGGGATGGCCAGCAGGGGCGAGCCGTCGTCCCAGGTGCCTTTGATGACCTTGACCCCGTGCAGGAAATCGCCGCGCCACTCGGTGGCGAGGGGTTGGGGGCCGATTGCGCCGGTGATGACCGGTTGATCCGCGCGCTCGACGCAGTAGATGAGGGGGCCGTAGCGCAGAGCTGTGAAACCGCGATTGGCGAAGACCCGTTCGTCCGACACGATACGCTGCACCTCCATCGGCAGTTCGAGTTCGATGGTGTCGGCGGCTTTCCATGCGCGTTTCACCACGGCGTAGCCTTTCTCGATCCGCGGGCTTGCGGGCTGCCCATTGAGGAAGAAGGATTTGAGGCCCCTGACGGCCGGTGTGTTGGTGTAAAGCGCGCTGGTCTGGCGATCGGGAACGCGCACATGGATTGCGAACGTGGCGGGTTCCCTGGGGTTGACGGTGAGGGCGACCTTGCCGTCCCAGGGATAATCGGTCTTCTGAACGATCTCGACATCGGTGCCTGCCACGCGTTCGAGGGTGATGGTGCCGCCGATGAATAGGTTGACATGGATGGCGTCGGCGGTCTTGAGGTAGGTCCAGGTTGGGATCATCAGGAGCGTGCGGGGGATATTGCCGACGCAACAGGGGCAGGCGTGCCAGGGCGTACGGCGTCCACCGATGAGCGGGTTGGTGTAATTGAAGGTTTTGCCTTCGAGGTCCACGGCGCCGAGGAGGGCGTTGTAGATCGTCTCCTCGTAGAGATCGGCGTACCTGGCGTCGTGGTAGGCGAGGTTGAGCTTGTGTTGGAAGAAGATCAGGCCGCAACTCGAACAGGACTCGCAATAGGCGCTGTGGGGCAGCGAGTAGTCGGGGCCGAAACCTTCCGAAGTCTCGCCGCTGCCGATGCCGCCGGTGACGTAGTACTTCCGGTTCACCATGTTGTCCCAGAGCGAGAGCACGGCGCTCTGGTAATCGACATCGGCCGTTTCGGCGGCCACATCCGCCATGCCCGAGTAGCTGTAGACGGCGCGCACGGCATGGCCGACGGCTTCGTATTGGCGTTGGACGGGGAGATGGCTCTGGTCGTATTCGCTGCCGTTGTTGCGGCAATCGAGCAGGAATTTGGCGAGTTTTATGTAAGCGTCGCCGCGTCCATTGCCCTCGACGTCATTGACGAAGCGTCCGAAGCGCACGAGGGCCTGTTCCATTTCCTGATGGCCGTCGTACCAGTCCTTCTTGCCCGGCCCAATGTTTGCCACCCAGCAGTCGGCCAACCGTTTGGCGGCGTCGTAGAGACGGAGGTCCTTGCCCTCGGTGAGTGTGTGGTGATTGATGGCGGACTCGATGAAGTAGCCGGCGACGTAACCCTCGTGATCTCCGCGATTGCGGGGGCTCCAGCGTTCCGGCCAGGCACTGCGGTCCGCCAGGGTGTAGGCAGTTTGCAGGTAACCGTCGGGCTCTTGCGCCGCGAGAATCTTGGGAATCCAATCCTCGAGGGTAGCGCGCATGGCCTGTTGCGCCTCGATGACGTCGTAATCCCCTTGCGGATCGACCATGAGGGCGATGCAGATCGATTCCACCGTCTGATGCACCCATGCGTTGGCGAAGACGTAGCCTTTGTGGGGGGCGTGGGCCTCGCCGCGCAAGGCCTTGGCGGCCTCGACGAAATTGTCGATGCCGCCCTGGCCCTGGGTGAGGTTCGTGCGGTTGATGTAATCGATACAATGGGGAATCCAATTGACGATGAGCGATCTGGCCCTCGAGTTCCAGAGGGGGCTGTCGATCTTGTAGCGCTTGGTATGGACGACGTCCAATCGGTGCGTTGGCGGCGGCGGTTCGACCCTGACCTTGAGAGTGGCGGAGGCGCTCGCTCCGCCCTCGTCGGCGGTGAGTGCGAGAACGTAATCGCCGGGCTGATCGAATCCGGCGGCGGTGTCGGCGGCGTTGGGATTCGCGAAGGTCACGCGGCCGGGTCCGGCTTGCTTGGTCCAGGTCAGCGTGAGCGGGGTGTCAGCCGGCTTCAGCGACTGGACCTGTCCGCTCAGGTAGGTTTGGCCGCCGAGAACCGTCGTCCGATCCACACCCGCCGCCACCCGGGGCGGAAAACGCGGCGACCGTCCGGAATCGAGGACGCGCCATTCGATGATGCCTGTCGAGAACTCGCCGTCGCCGTCCATCTCGAGCCGCAGCTTCGATGTGGTGATTTCGTCGAATGTGGTGACGTTGAACCGGTTGGCTTCGATGTCGAGGCCGGTGGGATTCGGGACGGGTATGAAGTCCTTCCCATCCCAGTATTTCACTCGCGAGGCTTTGGGCAGGCGCACGCCCCTGGCGTCGTCCCACCAATAGACTTCGATCCGCGCGGTGCTGATGGGCTGGGTCCAATCGTATTGCACCCATTGTGTTCCCTGACGCGGCCAGTTGCCATACGTACCGCGACGATCGTCGCGTGAACTGCGTGGGCTGACGCCATCGTTCAGGGCCGACGTGCGGGTGTCGCCCGAGACATAGGAACAGGTGGGTGTCGCAACAACGGCGAGGTTGACGTCGGATGCGGGCGAAGCGGCGGATCGCCCGGTCGCATGGCTCGAACAAAGAACCGCGGTCGTCGCAATCAGGAGATGGAGTCGCATGGGAGGACTGAATCAATTGGCCGGAGCGATGTCCAGTGAAGATTGATTGTGGCAGCACTTCCTCCTTTTCGCGGACGGGCGGGGGCGCATAATGGCGGCAGCCAAGTCATGACATCACAGGTGCCTCGCGCTGAATTGGACGACCGGATGCAGCGGTTTCGGTCTCGGATGGAGGCGATTTGCCCCGACTGGGAACTGGCGGCGTTTTTGGGACGCGTCAACCAGTACTACCTGACCGGCACGATGCAGGACGGCTTATTGCTGGTCCCGCGCGATGGAGACGCGGTGTTCTGGGTGCGTCGGAGCCTGGAACGTGCCTGTGCGGAATCGCTGTTTCCGGACATGCGCCCGATGCGGAGTTTCCGGGATGCGGCACAAGGAATGAAGCCGGCGCGAGGGCGGCGCACCATTCACATCGAGGCCGATCTGGTGCCGTACGGACTTGTGGAACGCTTTCGGAAGCACTTTCCATGCGATGAACTCGGCTCGCTCGAGCCGGTGATTGGGCGGGTGCGATCCGTCAAGAGCCCGTACGAACTGGAGATCATCGAGCGGGCCGGGGCGATTCACCGTCGGGCTATGGAAGACAAGGTGCCGGGGTTGCTGCGCGAGGGCATGAGCGAGGCCGAGTTCGCCTGCGATTTGTACAGGCTCATGGTGAGCGAAGGGCATGAGGGCACAGTGCGCTTCGCGATGTTCAATGTGGACATTGCGGTGGGGCAGCTCGGGTTCGGGGAAAATTCGCTCTATCCCACCAGTTTTAATGGCCCGGGTGGATGCCGCGGAGTGGGGCCCGCCGCGCCGGTGCTCGGAAGCCGCGACCGGCGCTTGAGGGTGGGCGATCTTGTGTTTGTCGATCTGGGCTGCAGCGTCGAGGGATATGCGACGGACAAGACGATGATCTATGCGTTCGGGCGCCCGCTGCCTCGAGAGGCAAGCGCCTCTCACGCGCGGTGCGTCGAAATCCAGGGCCGCATCGCTGCGTCACTGAAGCCCGGGGCGATCCCATCCACGATCTACAGCACTGTGATGGAGAGTCTGGACCCCGGGTTCCTCGAGCATTTCATGGGGTTCGGGAGTCGTCGGGCGGAGTTTCTCGGACATGGAGTAGGGTTGCAGATCGACGAGCCGCCGGTGATTGCGGAGGGGTTCGATGAGCCATTGATCGAGGGGATGGTGCTGGCGGTCGAACCGAAGCGAGGGGTGCCCGGTGTTGGCATGGTCGGGACAGAGAACACCTATCTGGTCACGGCCGAGGGCGGTCGGAGCCTGACGGGGACGTGTGCGGGACCGATCCTGATCGATGCCTGATCGACGCGTCGCCGGTACCACTGTGCGATCCCTGCCTCCACCCGCTCGGCCAACGCCGCCGGCTCGCATTTAGAGGGTCACATCTTCACATTTGACATTGTGCCGGGCAGGCTGCGCGATCGGGCGTCCGATGGGACCTGCATTCACATGCGCCAGCGATCGAACTCGGCCTTGCCCTGCATGGCAGTGGGGTAGTGTCCGTCGGGACCCGGTTTGACCGGCGGTTCGACGTCCCAGGCGTAGCGCGGCAGGGAGAAGGAGCGCTGCGATTTGAGGGCGTCGGCCCACGGGATCATTTCGCCGCTGTAGCAGGCGATTTGGGCGACGATGGCGAGGGCGCTGCTGAGGGTCATGTAGTGGCCGTTGTTGATCGGGCGCCCGGTGCGGATCGACTCGAACAGTTCCTGGTGTTCGACGTCGTACATGTTCGGGCGGGGCCCTTCGTAGCGCCACGGGTTTTCGCCCTCGATGCGGCAATCTATGACGCTGCATCGGCCTTTGGTGCCGAGGATAAGGTCCGAGGTGTCGTTGAAGCATTCGGTCTGGTCGCGGGTGAATCCGAAGACCCGGACCCCGTTTTCGTACTCGAACACGATCGCCTGGTGATCGAACTGATCGCCGAAGCACGGGTCGATGCAGGTCTGGCGTCCGCCCAGGCCCCAGGCCTTGAGCGGGGGCCGGTCGCCCAGGGCCCACGAAGCCTTGTCGAGGCTGTGGATGAGTTGTTGTGCGGTTTGGTCGCCGGAGAGCCAGTTGAAGTGGTACCAGTTCCACATCTGGTATTCGAGTTCAGTCTGGCCGGCGCGGCGGGGGCGGACGATGTAGGGGGCGCCGAGGTAGTTTTCCTGGATGGCGACGATGTCTCCGATGGCGCCATCGTGGACGCGTTTCATGGTCTCGCGCAGGCCGGGGGCGTAGCGCCAGCAGAGGCCGGAGACGACGCTGAGTCCCTTTTGGCGTGCGGTCTCGCAGGCGGCGCGGACGGCGTGGAACCCGGGCATATCGATGCCGTGCGGTTTTTCGCAGAAGACATGCTTGCCGGCGTCGATTGCGGCCTTGAGCATAGTGGGGATGAAATGCGAAGCGGGCGTGATCAGGACGACATCGACGCCACTCGATATGAGGTGTTGATAGGCGTCGAAACCGACAAAGCAGCGGTCGGGGGCGACGCTCACCTGGTTGGGGCGGGCGGCGCGCAGGGAGGTGAGGCACTGATCGAGCCGTTCCCGGAAGATGTCCGCCAGCGCGACCAGTTGGACATCGGGGCCGGCGTTCAAGGCGTTGAGCGCCGCCTCGGTGCCGCGTCCGCCGCAACCGATGAGGCCAATGCGGATGCGGGTGTCGGCGGCCGCATGGACACCGCGGCTCAGGGGCAAGTGGGCGAGCAGGCCGCTTGCCGTGAGCAGGGCGGAGGTGCGGAGAAAAGCCCGACGCGAAGAGTCAGGAGCCAAGGGAGACTGTGATTGAGTCATCGCCATTAACTCTTAAGCCAAGCCGCGATGCCGAGGCAATCGATAAGTTGGCTGGTGCAGCGGCTTCATTGAACCTGCCTCTTTAGTCCGGATGTTTCACAAAGCTTCGCGAAGTCTGACATCCGGGCTCTGGCAAAACCGCGCCCAGAAAGGGAACCGGGAGCATTCTGTCGGTCCTGTGGGTGGTCTGCCATGAAAACAGTGCGTGGCAGCCGGCTGTTGACGGACCGGCCTGGGGCGCAGCAGAGTTCGGGGGCCAGGCTGCGACCTGCGCAGCGTGATGTGAAGGCGCGTTCCCACTCGAATCCGCAACGCCAGGCCCGCCCGCCACGGGCAGGAGCTCGTTCGGCGACGGAAGCAGACGAGCGTCTCGTCGCCGCGGCGGGGGCTCTGCCGCGCCTCGATGCCGCGCCGGCGCCGATCCCGCTGGTGGTGCGGAGTCACTACTCGTTCTTGAACTCGACGCTATCTCCCGGGGCAATCGTCGATTTGGCGCGCGCCGGCGGATTTCCCGCGGTGGCGCTTTGTGACCAGGGCAATCTGCACGGCGCCGTCGAGTTCGCCATGGCGGCCAAGGCGGCGGGGGTAAAGGCGATCATCGGGGTGGAAATCCGATGCGATGCCGCTCCGCTTTGGCTCTACGTCGAGAACGCGACGGGGTATGGGAATCTGTGCCGGTTGATTTCCGACAAGGCCCAGAGTGAGGCGGCCGCGCGCAAGGGGAGGGCGGAGCCGGCAGGGCGTACGCCGGGACTGGATTTCGCGGCGCGCGAGCTGGCGGCGGCGCCGAGGGACGGTCTTCTGGCCGTCTCGACCGATGCCGGGCTCGCCCGATTGTTTCCGGGTCGTTTCTACCGTGCGATTCGGACGCGCGGGGAGTTGCGCCGGCACAAGTTCGATCCCGGCGGGTTGCCGGTCGTGCCGGTCTTTCCGGTCCACTATGCCAGGGCGGACTGTCGATGGCGGTTTGACGTGGTCCAGAGCATTCGGACGCTGACGTTGCTGCGTCAGGCGCATCCGGCGAAGGTGCTCGATAGCAAATGGTCTTTCCGCGCCGCGGACGAACTGGCCGCTCTGTTTGGGCGGTATCCGGAACTGGCGGCGGCGACGCGGGAGTTGGCTGATCGCTGCGATTTTGTCTTTCGATTCGGCCAGCCGCAGTTTCCCGACTTTCGCCCGCCCGACGGTTCGACCCCGCGCCAGTTTCTGCGGCACTTGGTATTGCGGGGATTGGAGGCGCGGTATGGAGCGGGGCGGGCGGGGCGGCTGATGGGGCAGGTCGAGGAGGAGTTGGCGATGATCGGCACGGTGGGCTATGAGGAGTACTTCCTGGTTGTGTGGGATTTGCTGAGGTCGTGTCGGGAGCGGGGAATTGACTGGATCACGCGGGGCAGCGCGGCCGATTCCCTGGTCTGCTACTGTCTGGGCATCAGCGGGGTCTGTCCGATCCGATTCGATCTCTATTTTCGGCGTTTCCTGAACGCCGAGCGCATGGCGATGCACAAGCTCCCCGACATCGACATCGATTTCCCCCATGACCGCAAGGACGACGTGGTCGATTTGCTTTTTGCCAAGTACGGTCGGGACCATTGTGCGGTCGTGGGCGGATTTTCGACATTTCGGGCGCGCAGCGCGTTTGCGGAGGTGGCGAAGGTGTTCGGTGTTTCGGAGCGCGACGTGCGTCGTTTCACCGAGCATTTCCCCTGGAGCATAGGCGAGGGATGGCCTGGGAGCGGGAGTCCGGACGGGGCGCGGGCGAGGGAGGCGGGCGGACGTCTCGAGTCGTTGTTGCGGGCCAGCCCGGAGTGCCGCGACCTGCCGTTGGACGAAGAGCCATTTGCCAGCGCGTTGGCGATGGCGGAGTTCCTCGATGGGGTGCCACGGCACCCGAAGATGCATCCGTGCGGCGTGGTGCTGTCACGACAGCCGATGAGCGAACTCACCGCCACATTCGTTTCGCAGAAAGGCTATCCGACGACGCAATTCGACATGGACGCCGTCGAGGCGATCGGCTTGGTGAAGATGGACATTCTGGCCCAGGGGGGGTTGGCGGTGATGCGGGATGTGAAGGGAATGTTGCGGGAACGCGGGATAGCGACGGATTGCGAACGATTCACGCTCAACCACTCGTCAGGGGAGGCGCGTTGCGATGCGCCCGCTCCGCGCGCTTCCCTTGAAGCAGGCCCTGTTCGGAGGGCCGATCCCGTGGTTGCAGGAGAGGCTCTGATTGACGAAGTCAAGCGTATCGAGTCAGGGACTGGCGGAGATCGTCCTTCCGAGCAATCCAACACGGACCAAATGCCGTCCTCCGAGCGCTCCTGCACTGCGGATATTTCGCTTCTTTTTGAGGCTCGGCATGGCGCGAGCGCGTTCGACGATCCGGAGGTGTGGGAGTTGATTGCGGGAGGTCACGCCCGGGGTGTGCATCACATCGAGTCTCCGGCCATGACGTCGCTGTGTCAGATGTGCAACGTGCGCGACATCGACACGCTGATTGCGATTGTGAGCGTGATCCGTCCGGGGGCGGCCAACGAAGACAAGAAACGCGAGTTCGCGCGGCGCTACCAGGGGCTGAGCGCGGTGGCGTATCCGCATCCGGCGATTGCGGACTGTTTGCGCAGCACGTTCGGCCTGGTGGTTTACGAAGAGCAAATATTGCAGATATGCGAGGCGTTTGCCGGGCTGCCCGGGGGGCGGGCGGACATGCTGCGGCGCGGGCTGGTGAAGGACGATGCGAGGGTGGTTGCCGAGATCGCGCCTGAGTTTGCCGAGGCAGCGCGGCGTTTGGGGCGGACGGAGGACGCAATCAGGCGGGTGTGGGAGTTGGTGATCGGTTTTCACGGGTACGCGTTTTGCAAGGCGCACAGCACGGCTTACGGAGTCGAGGCCTATCAGAGCGCATGGCTGAAGCGGTCTTTTCCGGCGGAGTACATGGCGGGCGTGTTGAGCAACGGAAAGGGGTTCTATCGCCCCCTGGTGTACGTGCTCGAGTGTCATCGGCTCGGCATTCCGTTGGTCGGTCCCTGGGTGAACGATCCTGGGCCGGGCTTCCGTGTGATTGAGAGGCCCGAGCCGTTGCCGGGAGCCGGCGAGCGCCCGTCAATGCCCCGGAGCGCGTCGGGACGCGCCATCCGTGTGCCGGTTGGCTCGATCGAGTCGCTCAGCGCGCGGACCCGCGAGGCCATTGTCGCCGAGCGCGCCCGGGGCGCGTATGCGTCGCTGTCGGATTTCTATCTGCGGGTCCAGCCCCGGCTCGAGGAGATGGAGGTGTTGTCGAGGGCGGGGGCTTTTGACGGTTTCGGGCGGAGCCGTTGCGAGCAGTTTTGGGAGATGCAGCATGCGCACCGGCGCTGGGGCGGGGAAGGGACTGTCGGGCAGCCGTGGCTGCTGCCGCTCGTCGCGCGGGATATGCCGTCGACCGCCGTCGCGGTTCGAGGCGGCGCGCCCGCGGAGTCGGGGGCGGGGGGGGCGGCTCTTGACCTGACCGAGCCGAGTCGTGTGCAACGGTTGCGGTGGGAGGTCGAGTTGCTGGGGTTTCCGGCCAGTGGGCATCCGCTCGAATTGTACCCCGACGTTGCGTGGGAGACGTACTGCCCGGTGGCGCGTCTGGGGCGGTTCATCGGACAGGAGATCACGCTGTGCGGTCTGGTGATCGAGGATCGGGTGCACCACCAGGCCACGGGCGAGCCGATGAAGTTCCTGACGCTGGCGGACTGGACGGGGATGATCGAGACGGAACTCTTTGCGCGCACGTACAAGACATACGGCCTGGCCACGGTGCGGTATCCGGTGTTGGAGGTGACAGCGCGGGTCGAACCGTTTGAGAACGGTCGGGGCCATTCGCTGCGTGTCGTGCGGGCCGGGCGGCCGCGTTTGGTCAATCGACAATCTCGAGTTGATAGAAGCGCGAACGCTTGCTGTCCGGATGGCGGCGTCCGAACCCCGCCTTGAGATAGTCGAACTTGAATCGGTAGTTGAGGAAGCGCTGCTCCGGTGGCACGGGCACGGTGGCCCTCCAGCACCGGTCATTGAGAGTCGAGCGCCGCATGGGGTGGAATTGGGTGCCGACAACCACGAAGGGCGTCATGGTGTCGTCGCGCACGGCGCGCTGGTTGGTATCCCAGCGCGCTTCGAGCGTGTAGAGGCCGGCCGGCGTCCGCCGCATCACCCGTGGCGACATGTTGGTGATCTGGTTTCGGGCGCAGCCGACCAGGAGCAGGACCAGGGCAGGCAGCCAGAGGTATCGCGCGTTGCTCAGCATGTCCGAACCGTTACTGGAGGGGCGCGTGGAAGTAAAGGCGGAACCTGCGCGCTTGAGCCGCGTCGGACGTCTGCTATTTTCAGCGCCCATGAACAACGGGATCGCAGTGGCGGGACTGTGCTGGCTGCTCGCGCAGGCCGAGGTGGGGATGGCCGCGGAAAAAGTCTTTGACCTGACGGGCGTGAAACCGAATGAGGCGCCGCCGGGATTTCGAAGCGCCCTTTCGGGAACGGGGCAGCCGGGCGAGTGGAAGGTCATCCTCGATGACGCCCCGCTCACGTTTGCGCCGATGACGCGCGAGGCACCCCAGACCCGCAAGATTCCTGTCATCGCCCAGCTTTCGCGGGACCGAACCGACGAGCGGTTTCCGCTGTTGGTTTATGACGAGGAGGTTTTTGGCGATTTCAAGCTGAGGGTGCGGTTCAAGACCGTCGATGGGGTTGTCGAACAGATGGCCGGGGTGGCCTTTCGGCTCCAGGACGAACGCAACTTCTACGTTGTGCGCGCCAGCACGCTGGGGCGCACCTTCCGCTTCTACCGGGTTCATCAGGGCATCCGAGACACTTCGATCGGCCCGGAGATTGCCATCCCGAGCGGCGTTTGGCACGAGCTGTCGATCGAGTGTCAGGGCAATCGGATTCGACTGCGTCTTGACGGGGAGCAACCGATTCCGGAGATCACGGACCCGACGTTTGCGAACGGCAAGATCGCTCTGTGGACGAAGTCGGACTCGGTGAGTTACTTCACCGATCTGCGGATCGAGTACACGCCGCGCGAGCCGCTGGCCAAGGCGCTTGTGCGGGACGCGCTGGAGAAGTACCCGCGTCTGTTGGGTCTGCGGATTGTGTCGACCACGAGCCGGCGGCCCGAGTTGCATGTGGTGGCCAGCAGCAATCCCGGCGAGGAAGGCCAGCCCGGCAACGCGTATGAGAAGCAATGCATCGAACAGAACATCGTTCTGTTCGGCAAGAGCGATCGGAAAGCCATTGTGACGATGCCCCTCCACGACCGCAACGGCGACGCCATCGCCGCCGTGCGGTGTGAACTCGAGACCTTTTTTGGCCAGACCGGGCAGAATGCCGTCGCGCGGGCCGTTCCGATCCGCAAGCGGATGGAGCCCCGCGTGACGTCCCTCAAGGAGTTGACCGAATGAGGCGGCGATGGCCTTGGCGTTGCGCGGCCGGCGACGAATCTTGGAAGGCCGAGGACCGTCTTTCGTGGGTTCCCGTTTAGAGGGCAGGAGAAATCACTTCTTGGGCTTGGGCTTCTTCTTGGGAGTGTTTTTGCCGGTCGCATCAGGCTTCTTCTCGACAGGCGCGGTTGGTGGCGGGGCGATGGGTTCGACAGATTCCTTTGCCGATTGCGGGAGGTCTGAGGGCGAGATGGTGCGGATGCCGCCTCGGACGATGACACTGCCGTCTTCCGATGCGCGCAAGGCCGGGCGGCTGTTCGTGTAGCGGTGGGCCTGGCGGACGGTCAGTTCGCCGCTGGGCGAGATGACGCAGTAGGTGAACTGCCGCGCGCTGGTTTGAGAGAGGACGTGGAGCAGGCCGGAGTGGTCCACCTGCGCCTCGGGGCGGCTGAAGGCAAGGACCGGGCCGATCGGAATGACATTGAAGACCTGCGCCTCCTGTTGGTCGGAGACGCGGACATAGAGTGTGACCGTTTTCTGATTCATGGCCTGGATCAGGGCGTAGCGGCGCACCTCCAATGCGCCGGCCGCGGGGCCTTCAGCGAGGCGGACGCCGAAGTCCTGCTCCCAGATCCGGGCTCCGCCGGTGACCTGGACGCTGGCCGGCTTGCCGATCACGGTCTGGCCCAGTTCCGCAAGACGCACGGTCGGAGTGACTTTGTACAGGCCGACGTGTCCCACGTCGTAGTGGGGAATCAGGTCGACCCATCGAGTCGCTCTGGACGAGGACGGCACCTCGAATGGCTCGACGATCGGCGGGTCTGAGCGCTGCGAGACCAGCTCACCGCTCTCGGTTTCCACCATCAGATCGAGCCAGTCCGGGCTCGATCCCAACCGGAGCGTCTGGCCGGAGAAATTGGTGATGCGCACCCCGACCCGCACGCGTTCGTTGGCGAGGTATTGCTCGTGTTCAAAGACCGTCTCGACGGTCACCTGGCCCAACAGCGTTCCGGCCGCCAGCAGGAAGACCATGGCACATCGCACCCGACTGTTCATGGAAGCAATCTACGGGCCGCGCGCGGAGTGACAAGCGGCAAATGCGCCCACCCGCTGGCCCGCATGTTCCGTGGAGTTATAACCACCGCGAGGCCAAGAAGTGCAGAATGTGGACTCATGCGGGCCGGACAGCAAAGAGGGCTTGCCAGAGCCGGTCCAGGACGGAAGATACGGGCGCCTTGGCAGTGCGGCTGAAGAGAGCGCGGTCGGGGTGGGTGTTTTGTGCGCTCTGGTTTCGATCACCCTCTATGCGTTCGATACTGATTGTTGGCGGCGGCCTGGTCGGCCTGGCGACGGCCCATCGTCTTCTCGATCACAATCATCGACGAACCGTAACGGTCCTCGAGAAGGAGTCGTGGGTCGGGCAGCACCAGAGCACGCACAACAGCGGTGTGCTGCACGCCGGGCTTTCATACTTGCCGGGATCGGTCAAGGCGCGTCTGGCCGTCGAGGGCATTCGTCAGATGGTGGCCTTCTGCCGCGCCGAAGAGATTCCGCACGAGATCTGCGGCAAGCTCGTCGTTGCCGTCGAACTGGAGGAACTGCCGCGTCTGGACGAACTCCTGCGGCGCGGCGCGGCCAACGGCCTCGGGGGGCTGCAGAGACTGGATGCCGCCGAATTGCGCCGGATCGAGCCGCACGCGAACGGCATCGCCGCGGCCCGCGTGCCTGAGGAGGGGATTGTGGACTACCGGGCCGTTTGCGATCGACTTGCCATGCGAATTCAGGAGCGCGGCGGGCGGATTGCCACCAATGCGCGGGTGCTGCGTTTCGAGTCGCGGGGGCGGGGTTGGGGAGCGCTCACGACCGCGGGCGAGTACAGCGGGGACTTTCTGATCAATTGCGCGGGTCTTCACTGCGATCGTGTTGCCGGGTTGGCCGGCGAGCGACGCGAGGTGCGGATTATTCCGTTCCGGGGCGAGTATCACAAACTGAAGGCGGAGCGCCGGCACCTGGTGCGGCATCTCATTTATCCCGTGCCAGATCCGAAGTTCCCGTTTCTGGGGGTGCACTTTACGCGGCTCATTCATGGGGGGATCGAGGCGGGTCCAAACGCGGTGTTGGCCTGCGCGCGCGAGGGTTATCGGCTGACCACGTTCGACGTGGCGGACATCCTCGACGCGTTGAGTTTTCCGGGCCTGTGGCGATTCCTGCGCCAGTATCCGGCAATGGCATGGACGGAGCTGGCGCAATCGGTGAGCAGGAGGCGGTTTTGTCGATCGTTGCAGAGGCTGGTGCCGGAGATTCGAGTCGAGGATTTGGAGCCTGGTGAGGCGGGTGTGCGGGCGCAGGCGATGACGCCTGGTGGGAGTCTGGTTCAGGATTTTCACATAGTGGCCCGGTCCAACGCCCTGCATGTGCTCAACGCCCCGAGCCCTGCGGCCACGGCGTGTCTGGCCATCGGCGAACACATCGCGGATCAACTTCCTGCGTAGAATCCTTGACATGTTTCTGGAAGGGGCAAGCCGCGAAAACCTGGCTTGCGCCAATCATCGTAATCCGCCAGGGCCTCTTCCGCGACCGCGGGATCAGCCCTCCGAGAAGGGTCGGCTTTGTGAGAAGAAGAGAAAGAACCCGGGGATTGCTCCCCGGGTTCTTGCGATTCATGTGTGCCGCGAGGTGACTGGCATGTCCAGGACCCCGCCTGGCCAACCTGGCGCCGGCTCGAAGGCAGGCGCCAGGCGGTCGCGGACCCTACGGGTTGACGACCCGGAAGAAGCTGGCCGAGCCGGATGCCGTGGTTGCGTAGGGACTGGTCGCGCCCGTGATCTTGGTCCAAGGCCCGGTCACGGCCGGTGCGGACTGGAGTTCCTGGGTGGCGGTGGCCGGTGTCCAGGAGACCGTGATGTTGGCTCCGTCACGCCCGATCGTCAGGGTCGGCCTGCCGGCGGGCGGATCGAGGACCAGGTAACCTTTGAGGTTGACGCGCAGGCCCAGGGGATTGAGGTCGTAGGTGGTGTTCGGCGTATTGTAGACGACGAAGTCCACCGTGTTCGGACCGGCGACGAGCCCCTCTGAAAGAGTGAAGGGCGTCCAGCCACCGAAACCGGCGGTGTTCACCAGTCCGGTGCTTTCCTCGTTGACGAGAATGTCCACACCGGTGTTGTCGACAGCCCATTGTCCCTTGATGAGGACCTTGCTGATATCGTAACCGGTCAGGTCGAACGTCGTGCGGAAGGTGTACTCTCCGCCGGCGTTGCCGCTGATCCCGGGATTGATGTCTTCCCGCTGATCAGCGCTCGCCGCAATCCACTTCGAATCCGGACCGTTGAGCAGCCAGACACCGGCCTGGATCGGCCATGCATTGGTGATGACCAACGCATCGGGTCCCGGGTACTGCCAGTCGGCACTCGCGGTCATCGTGTAATGCGGATCGACTGCGCCGTCTTCGAGCAAGGCGCCGTTGGCGTCGACGCCCGTGCTATAGATGCCCGGGATCGGGCGCAGGCAAACGCAGACGAACGCCGGATTGCTGGTGGCGGCGCCGGAGGCGTTCATTGCGGTGAACGTATAAGAACCGGACTGCTCGTAGGTCGCGTCCGCGAGTGTCAGGGTGGGCCCTGTTGCGCCCGGAATGGGCGTGCCGTCCTTGCTCCATTGGAAGGTGATCGGAGCGCTGCCCTGGGCGTTGCCGACCAGAGTCACGGTCGACCCTTCAGGCACAGTCTGGCTGAGCGGATGGATGAGAATTTCCGGGGCGACTCCGGGCGGGATGGTGACGTTGCTACGGATGATCTCGACGCGCAGGCCGGTGTAGCCGACGTCCTGCACGTTCTCGACCACGAAGTCGATGGTGTTCACGCCCGCGACAAGGTCCACGTCCGTGCCCCTGATCGTGAATGGCGTCCAGAGGTTGAAGCCGGTATTCGGGGCATTCGCGGTGGCGACGCCGTTTACGCGGATTTCATTGCCGACGTTGTCGGTTGACCATCGGCCCTCGATGATGACTGTGCTTGGGTCGCGACCGGTGATGTCAAACGTGGTCCGATAGACGAAAATCCCCACCGCGCTGTCCACGGTGTTGAATTTCGGTCCGATCCACTTCGAGGTCGAGCTGGCAGGCAACCACGTGCCGGTCGAGATGGGGAAGACCGATGTGTCCTGGACGATGGCATCGGTGGACTGCACATCCGGATTCTCGATCAGTGTGTAGTGCGGATCGACCGCGCCGTCCGCGAGAGGTGCGCGCGCGTCGTCGAGCCCCGTGCTGTACAGGTCGGGGATCGGCTCGTAGACGGTGAGGTTCGCGGCCGCGCTTGTGACCGGGCCGGCGCTGTTGCTGACACGGGCTGAATAGGCCGCCTCGTCGGCCTTCTGCACGTTGCTCAATGTGAGCGTGGCGCCGGTGCCTCCGGCGATTTCTTCACCGTTTTTGAACCATTGATAGACCAAGGGCAGGCTGCCGATGCCTTGGACGGAGAAACTGGCCGTGCCACCCACGGACACGGTCGTGGACACGGGGTTGCGCGTTACGAACGGCGCCGTGCCCGACGGAATCTCAACGATGGCGACATTGTCGATCAGCGCGGTGCAGTCGCCGCCGGCGGGAGCGCCTTTGATGAAGCTGAGCAGAAGCTCGGAGGCTGCGGCCTCGAAGGCGTCGCCGTAGATTTCGTAATAGACGCCGCCGCGGACGGGCGGGACCGAGTGAGCGGACACCAGGGTGACGCTGCCGAGTTGCACTTCCATGGACGGCACGGTTGTTCCTGTGCGGGCGTTTTCGTAGTAGTGCAGATAGTAATCGGCGCCGGTGGTCAGACCGGTGACGGTCTGAGACAACGCCCCGTTTTGCTGCATGAAGGCGACCTGAGCCCCATGCGGGATCATGCCATTGTCGGCGAATGGGCTCCTTCCATCCTGGACGGGGTTGAGTCCGTGTCCGCCCAGGGCTGTCCAGCCGGTGATGTCCCAGTTGTCGCTCACATAGCCCGGCCAGGTCGAGAAGATGTCCTCCTCGAAGCTCGGGTTGGCGAGGGCGATGCCGACGGTCAAGGTGGCGGCGCTGCTCGTCACGGTGCCCATCGAGTTCTTCACCACCACGTCGTAGGCGCCCACGTTGGCGGCTGTGACCGCAGAGATGGTGTAACTGGTTTCGGTCGCCCCAGCGATATCGCTTCCCTTGAACCGCCATTGGTAGGTCGGGGCGGGAATGCCGGTGGCCGTGACCATGAACGTCGCAGGCTGATTGGCCGCGACGACCACGTTCCTCGGCTGGGCGGTGATTTCCGGCGCCACATTGCGGCTGACCGCTTCGCGGTTGCTGAAGCCGTACGTATGGAAGCTGACGTTGGCGGGGTTGAGCGGGGCGTAATTGAGAGTGACGCTTCCACTGGCATCCGCTGTGTAGCGATACGAGAGTCGGATGCCTGCGTTATTGCCGAACTGGTCCTGGTTCACCGTAAGGCGGTCGTCGCCTACGCTGAATGTCGCCCATCGGATTGCCGGACCGGGATTGTCAAAGCCGACCGAATAGATCGTGGCGACGTATTCGACGCCTTCGGTGAGTCCGTCGATCTTGATGCTCTGGTGCGAGCCGGCGGTGACCGACGCGCCCGAATAGACGAAATCGCGTCCGAGCAACTGGCTGCCGCCCGTCAGGTTCGCGTCGTTGTCGCCGTTGAACACATTGCCGAGGAACGTTGTGCTGAACTTGCCGGTCACAGTCGGATTGGGTCCGGCGGCGCCGTTGAAGATGATGCCGTTGATCGTGGTGTTGTCAGCGGTGCCGAAGTTGTAGGCGTGCGTATAGACGTAGTTCGAATCGACGCCCGAGTCTTCGTCCGTGGACCAGGGAGCGACGACCCAGCGACCGCTCGTGGGGGCGATGGTGAAGTTGTCGAAAACGGCCGTGTGATCGCCGGCTGCGTCGTTGAGAAGAGTCAGCAGATGCTGGTTGGCGGAGGCCGTGAACTCGAAGGCGATGTAGGCATAGGGCCTGGTTTCGGTGACGGGGTAGACGGTGACGTAAAGGACGTCCACGTAGTCGATCATCACCATCAGGTTCGGCGTCTCGGCTGACCGCGCGTTGGCGCGGAACATGACCTTGTACGTTGTTCCGGCGGTCAGGCCGGTGATTGTGGTTTCGAGGGTCGTGCCGTTGATCCCGTCGTCCGACTGGAGGAAGGCGACGTTGTTGCCGTCCGGGATAGCGCCGTTGTCGGCGAATGGGCTCCCGGTCGCAGGGTTCAAACCGGCGCGATACTCGGCGTTGGCGGTCCAGCCGGTGATCGGGCTGTTGTCACTGATGTACCCTGGCCAGACGGTGAACGTGTCGGTTTCGAAGCTCGGATTGGGGATGGTTTGGCCGGAGACTTCGAGGCTGCAGGCCGCCAAAAAGGCGAGACCCAGCAGGCGGCACCGGCGCCATGGTGATGTGGAGGTTTTGTTCATGTTCTTGAATGACTTGTATCGCGTGAATTGCGAAAAACGACTCTAGGGCTTCGGCGGTCATGCGTCTACCGGAAATTACGCTGAAATGCGTCTTGCGCGATGCCGCTTCGACGGTGTGTCGGCGGCAACGGCCCCGACCGGATCAGGGCGCGGGAGCCTTGTTCTGGCCCGAATGGCCTCGGGCGAGGAACTCACCCAGTTCGGTCAGGCCAGGAACAACGAGATCGGGCGGCGGTTGAGCCGCGGCGGCCTGGTCAGCCGTTGTCTCGCCAGTCAGCACCAGCACGCCGAAGGCGCCGGCGCGGCGGGCCATTTCGACATCGGTGTAAAGCCGGTCGCCGACCATCGCGAGTTGGTCGGCGCGGAGGCGGTGGCGCCGGAGAATGCCGCCGAGCATCGCTGGATCGGGTTTGCCCATGACGGCGGTTGGGGATTTGCCGGTGGCGGTGGACAGGGCCGCGCAGATCGAGCCGCAATCCACAAGGACCGTCGGCGCGCCGGTGGGGCAGACGCGGTCAGGATTGGTGGCGAACCAGGGGCGGCCCTGGGCGATCCACCAGGCGGCCCGACAGAGCCGGGGATAGGTGAGGGTCAAATCGAAGCCGACCAGCACGGCGTCGACGCGTGCGTCCGGATCGTCGGGGACGAGCTGAAATCCGGCGTCGGCGATCTCGGCGCACATGCTCTCTGTTCCCAAGACGAACAGCCGCCGGACCTGAGGCCATCGGGTCTGGATGTACTCGATGGTGGCTTGGGTGGATGTGTGGAGTTGGCCGGGGTCGACGGGAACGCCAAGGTCGGCAAGGCGCCGTGTATAGTCGACGAGGCTCTTGGACGGATTGTTAGTGAGGAACGTGTAGCCGATGCCCAACCGCTTCAGCAGATCGAGAAAAGGAAGGGTTGTGTCGAAGAGCGTGTTCCCTCGATAGATCGTGCCATCCATATCGAGGGCCAAATGGCGGACCGCACGCACACGCGCGAGATCGGGAGGTTGCCGGCCCTGTTGCGGTATGCGAGGCGATGACATCCGTTGCTTTACGACCTGCTCAGTGAACATGAACCGGGCGCCGCAAGAGGCGCGACGTCCTCGTCGCCCGCGAACACCCTGCCCAACTCCTTCTGCCGTGGACGAGACGTCTCCGCCCCGGACGGTTCATGGAAAGCGTTGACATTCAACGATTGAATGCGCATGGAGACCATGAACCAAAAACGTTCAACGACCAACGCTCGACCATCCACCATCAACCAAGCGGAAGCTATTCGCGGCGCGTGGCGCGTTCCTGGAGCCAGGCGATATCCCGGTTGTTAGGGCTGGGGTTATCGTAAGGGATGATCACACCACGCTTGAGGGGCGGTTTGGTGCGCGGATCTTTCCACGATTTCAGCTCGGAATGGCCGTCGGCGAACGATAGCCCGCCTCCACCTCCATGATAGCTGGCGGGAATGTCCACGATGTGGAAGGCAGCCGGGCTGTTCGGATAGCCGGTCATGTCCACCACGAACATGCCGTCGTTGATGCTGTCCTCGCGTTCATCGAGGAAAACGAACGTCATGGTGGGGCCCGGATCGGTCATGTCGGTGTACTTGCGATAGATGCGCCAACCCGTGCCAGACCAGCCCATTGCGAGGCCTTCGCCGCGCCCTCCCACCCAATTCAACATGGACATCGTGCGGACGCGCGGGAGCACCTTGCCTCGCACCGTCACGGTGCTCCTGTCGGCGGGGCACTTGAAGATGGCCGCGCTCTGGCCGCAGTAAGGCCAGAGAATCGAGTTCGTGATGTTCGCGGTCACGTCCCAGTTCTCGCGATTGCCATTGTCATAGTCCAGCCAACCGCCAACCCACTCGTAAGGTCCGTGTTTGCAGAATGGCAGCGTGTCGTTGTTGTCCTCGACGTACAGCCGCCATGCCAACAGCAGTTGTCGGTGGTTGTTCATGCAGCCGATCCCCTGGGCCTTGGTCTTGGCCCGGCTCAGGGCCGGCAAAAGCATCCCGGCCAGGATCGCTATAATGGCAATCACGACCAACAACTCGATCAGCGTAAAACCGCCGCCGCCGCGGCGGAACCTGTGTTTCATAAACCTGGCATCCATCTGCGTTCCCGGCCCAGGCCGCGAGCCATACCCGGCCCGCGGCCCGGCTTGAACGGGATTCTCAAGGCAGCGCCTGCACACGGTAGAACGCGCTTGCTGCCGGCGCGGTCGTGTCCGTGAACGACGGCTTCGTCAAGTCCCCAGAGATGTCCACAAACGACGCCGGGTCAGTGACATTGGTGCTGCGGAGCACTTTGTACTTGGTCGACGTGGCGCCTTCCCATGTCAACTCGATGCCTGCGCCGGTGCGGGCAATTGTGAGAATGCGGAACTGCGTCGGCGCGCTCAGGGCCTTGATTTCGACATCATCGATATAGACGGGGGGATGGCCGGTGCCGTTGGACGAACTCCAGGCGGCCATGAACACAGGCACCCAGTCGGTCGCAGTGCCGATGAACGGCGCGCGATCGGCGATGACTTGCGGACTGCCGCTGCTGGGGCCCTTGACGATCGAGTAAGTGCCCTCGGCGGTATGCGTGGTCAACTGGTACTCTTCCCACATCAGGGGCGTGTAATCGATGCCCGAATCGAGCCAGCCGCCCGTGTAGATCGTCAGCGAGGTCTCGTCGCCGATCGTGGCGTCGCGCGAGCCATAGCCCAGCAGCGCGTTGTCGCCGGCGATGCAGTTGCCGTCCTCGGCGCCGTAGAGCGACATGCGCAGGTAGGTGGCGGTCGTGGCGTCGACCGAGGCGGGAACATAGGCCCACCAGGTGATCTGAACGTCCGATTGCGCAGGCTCGCCCCAGGCGACCGTTGCGCCCGCCCGCTGGCCCCCTTCGATCTTGAGGCACTTCTCGCCGGAATGAGGCGTCACCACGGTCGAGTCGACGACCTGAACCTTGGCGGGCGCGCGGTCCTTGCCCGACCCGGTCCCGTTGATCTCAGTCGTGATCCACGGACCCTTCGGGTCGGCGTCATCGTCGACGGACGTTCGGGCGTCGTAGCTCTCGAAGCCCTCGGTGAAGGGCGTGGTCAGATCGATCGCGCCCTCGACTGTCAGGCTGATGTCGTCGATGAGGAAGTAACCGTCGTCGTCGCTGTTGCCCTCATGGATGATGCGCAGCATCGTCGGCACGGCCACTTCGCAGCGGGAGAGTTCGGCTCCGCTGACGACCGGGGTGTCCATGTTATCCAGATAGAGGTCGAAGGTCAGGGCATTGGGATCGATGATGATGCGGTGATGCTGCCAGACCTCGTCGGTATGATTGACTCCGGTGTTGACCCAGGCAGCCGCGCCCGGCCCCACGCCGTCGTAATAGAAAATGTTCTTCGTGGCGGCGCGGTCGGATCGGTACGCCAGGTAGTCGTCTCCGTTGTAGTCCGAGCCTTCGCCGCGCAAGATGAGGTAGAAGTTGCGGTCGCCGGCGCCCTTGACGGTGTAGAGCCAGAAATCGAACTGATAGGAACTGCCGCTGCGGGCCTGGGTGAAATGGACCTGGGCCTCGCTGCCCGAACGCAGCAGCAGGGCTTTGCTGCCCGAGTTGGCCTGCCAGTTGACGATCTGCACACCGCTCCCCGGGTCAGCCCCGAACGGGTCGTCGTCGATGACCCTCATGTTCGGATGCGTGGGATCGGCATCCGACATGTCGGCCAGACTCGTCGCCGCCGTCTCGTGACCCTCGAAATCGTCGGCGAAGATGGACGTTGCGGCCTGGCCGGTCGGCAGGGTCCAGGCGCACAGGAGCGTGAGCAGAAGCGTGGTCGGGAGGGATCGGACGGCGCCTTGAGGGCGGATGGATGGAGCGTCGTTGTGTGGTTTCATGTTCATATTGCGCTTGGTTTCACTCTTCGTGCGGCAACCCCGAGTCAGCAGAGCCCTTCGGACGAAGGTCAGTTTACAGACACTAGGGAACCAATACGGACTCGATATACAGTCGTCAACCCGTTTTTCCCCTCTGCGCGTCGATTTCAGCCAGAGGCAACTGATCTGGCTGCATGGGCGTGTCCTGGAAGGGCCATGCGACTGCAACGGCGCTCGAGCGCCAGCCGAAGGCCGCCGTCGAGCCGATTCCGGGCGATGCGCGTCTCTTTATCGCCCGAGGAGGCGCATCCACCAGGAGCGCTGGACGCGGGGTTCGCGGTTGACGGAATTCCGGACGCGCGCGCCGAGTGCGGGCGGGGGGAGGGTCTGGGCGGCGTCGAAACGAATCATCTCCTCGGCGTTCGAGAACTCGATTGCGGTCTGGTCGGGCCGCAGGGTGTGGTGCTGCTCGACAATCTGTTCCTGACGGGTGCGGCGTGGGGTTGGAGGTGGCGATTCCATAGCGCCCTCATGCGGTTTTGGAGAATGCGGTTGCGAAGGCCTTGCGCGCCCGGTGCAGTTTGCCGCGGACGGCGTCGGCGGTTTGGCCGGTGAGGTGTGCGACTTCGCCATAGCTGAGCTGTTCATCGGCGACCAGGAGCAAGAGGAGCCGGTACTCTTCGGGCAGGGCGTCGAGTGTGGTCTGGATGCGCTGGCCGAGTTCCTTGGTCTCGAGGATGCGAAGCGGGCTTTCGGCAGCGCCCGGCGTCTGATCCCAGAAGGTGGCGTCGGGCTGACTCACCATGGTGCGAGCGTGCCAGGACTGCTGAAGATTGCGGCAGTGATTGATCGTGATGCGGTAGAGCCAGGTGCGCACGGCGGAGTCGCCCCGGAACCGGTCATAGTGACGATAGGCCTTCAAGAAGACATCGTGAGCCGCGTCCTCCGCTTGGGTCGGATCGCTCAGCAACCTGAGAGCGAGGTAGTAAATGGCCTGCGAATGGGAGGCGTAGATCGCCCCAAAACCAGTGCTTTCCCACGCGGACTGGGCGGGGACCGGCGACCGCTTGGCTTCGACAAGGTCCGACATGGCCAACGCAGACTGCACGGAAGATTGGACCGCAAGAGCAGGGGAAAGTCACACAGGAAATTGCGATGTTCGCGCCCGGCCCGATCATCGACTGGCCGGGCCCCAGAATTGGAACCAGATCACGTAAGCGTAAAGGACGGCCATTGTGCCGACGAACAGGCACCACCAGAGGAAGAGATTGCGCACGCCGCGATTGAGCGTCCGTTCCGCCTCGGGCAGGCGCGCGTAGTCCCAGGACCAGATCATGCCGCGGATGCGGACGGGATCGGGGGGGCGCGTGAGGAGGGAGATAATGACGGTAAGCGCCATGCAGGTCGCCCAGACGACGAAAGTACGGTTCAGCCAATTGTCAAACGGCTGCAGCCAGGGCACCCGCTTGAAGAGGACCGACTCTACCAACCAGGTGTAGGGAAAGGCGAGCACCAGGACCGTGGTCGCCGCCACCGCATTGGCGCGCTCCCACAGGACGCCCAGGAGAAAGATCGCGGCGATGGGCGCGGCCACCCAGGCCCCGATGTTCTGAATTAGATCGAACACGCCCAGTTGCCGGCGGGTGAACCAGAGGGCGAGTCCGGTCGCCACCGCCAGGATGACAAAGGCGCTGGCGCGTCCGACCAGGACAAGGTGGGCTTCGGAGCGTTCGCGTCCGAGCAGAGGGCGGTAGAGATCCATTGTGAAGACCGTGCTGCACGAATTGAGGACGGAACTGATGTGGGAGAGCATGCCGCTGGCCAGACCGGCCATGACAATGCCGCTGAGGCCGACCGGCACCAGTTCGCGGACCAGGGTCGGGAAGGCCTGGTCCTTGTCCGGGAGGCCGGGGTAGAGCTTGAAGGCGACGATCCCGGGAACGACCACCAGCAGCGGCAGCAGGATCTTCATGAACCCGGCGAAGACGACTCCCATGCGGGCGTCCCATTCGCTCCGGGCGCCCAGGCAGCGCTGGACGATGAATTGATTCGAGCAATTGTACCAGATCCCGATCGAGATGAACAACGTCCAGACGCCGAACCACGGGTAGTCCTTGTCGGTGATGGGGTAGATGATCTTGAACTTCTCGGGCGCGGCGTGCATCAACTCGCCCAGGCCGCCGACCTGGTGCAAGCCGAGCACGGTCACCACCAGGCCGCCGAGCATCATGACGACAAACTGAAGAAAATCGGTCCACGCCACGGAGATGAGGCCGCCATAGATCGTGTAGCTGCCAGCCAATAGCGCCAGGCAGACAATGGTCGTGGTTTCGTCGAGGCCGAACATGCCTTTCATGGCCTTGCCTCCGGCGAGCATGACGACCGCCATCTGGGCGATGACCCAAAGCACCAGCGAGCAAATCGCGAAGAGATAGCGGCAGGCGGCGTTATAGCGGCGTTCGAGAAACTCGGGCATCGTGTAGAGTCCGCCCCGGATGTAGTAGGGCAGGAATATCCAGATCAGCGCGGTGAACGTAAACCAATTGCCCCATTCCCACTGGGCGACGACAAAGCCGACCGCATACGCCACACCGATCATGCCGATGAAATGCTCGGTGCTGATGTTAGACGCGATGATCGAGCCGCCGATGGTGTACCAGGGAAGACCTTCCCCGGCCAGAAAGTAGCCGCGCGTGCCGCCCGTCTTGCGCCTCGCCACCCAAAGCCCCAGTCCGATGTTGAATAGCAGGTATAGGCCGAACAGAACGAAATCGAGTCGATGGTTCATCATGAATCACTTTCCCAACTCGACCGGCAGGGGCACATCGGCCCACCCAGCCCGGCCCAGCGCGATGTCGCGCTCGACGAATTGCCAGATGACCACGCGCTTGCCTTCGAGAATCTCCGGGTTGATGCTGAGCTTGCGTCGGACGTCGGTCGACGCCCCGCCGTCGCTGACAATGGTGTCCACCGGCGCGCGCAGGGCGTGCGCCAGATGCGAGACGAATCCGGCCGACCCGGGGAGCAGGCGCTTGGAGGACCGCCGATCGCCGCTCTCGGGCTCGGGGGATTTCGTGCCGGCAGCCGCCATGCCCAGGGATCGCGGTTCGGGGAGCTGATAAATCCGGGAGAAACTGTCGCCAAGCAGAAGCAGAGGCGATTGATGGATCGGGTGCCGATACGTGCCTGGTCGTTCGGAAGGGCCGGGGACGAGCGGACCAAGGACGGGATCGAGCACCTGTTCGCAGTCGATTCGCTGCGGGGCGAACATGTCATGCAGGCCCGGGATTTGCATCATTTCGAGGATGTCGCCCCAACGATCGATGGCGACCTTGCGCAGTGTGAACGTGGTCGTTGCCGGGGGCGCCCAACCCAGATTCCGCAATCGCGCCGCGACGGCCTCGGCGGCCAAGCGCGCGCCGTGGGGCGTCCAGTGCGTGTCGTGCGCCAGGTACAGCTTTTCGGCGGGCGCGTTCGATCGCGCCCTCTCGAACACGGAGAGCAAGTCGACCGTAGCCACCCCGTGCCTCTCGAGTTCGGCGATCAGGTCGCGGGTCGAGGACGCATAGCCGGCGGCGCCCGCGCCGGCTCGGGCCGTGAGTTGTTCGGCGTGGACGCTCGGTTTGCCCGGCACGGGCACGATCAGCAACCGGATGCCGCGCTGTTCGAGTTGATCGTGGAATCGTCGGATGGCGCGCGCGACGCTCTCCCACTGCGCGACGGGCGCCGCGGGCTGGACCCAGCGCGACGCGGCGTCTTCGGTGTCCGGGCGGCTGCCTTCGATCAGGAATCGGACATCGGGACGATAGAAGAGCCAGCCGTCGCGGCCTTTGATCGCCTTGGCGCCAGCATCGCCAAATGCCTGGAACATGAGCCTCTGGATCACAGGCCGGAACGTCTGTTGCGCCCAGGACTTCTCTTTCAATGCGGCCTCGTAACGCCGAAGGTTCGCGGATGTGGGAGCGTCGCGGAACACGCTGGTGAACTGGATCCGCTGGCCTCGGACCAGTTCGAGCGCCGTCTGGCTGATGGGAACGCCGGCGATCAACCCCAGAAACATAGCCGTCAAGACCAGTTGCGCGCGCCGCTGGAGCGGGCGGGTGTTAGGAGGGGTCGCGCGCATTAGAACTGGAAGTAGAGGAACGGGTTGAAGTCCTGGGAGAACATGAACAGCACCGCGAGCGCGAAGAGTCCGAGCAGCAGCGACGCGCGCGCGAAGGTCAACGGCTCGAGCGACCAGTCATGAGCCTGCACCGGCTGAACGACAAGCAGGCCGCAGATGGCCATGATCAGGAGCGGAAACGGGCGGTACAGCTCCGCCGCGAGCAGGACGGCAGCGCCGGGGGCCGGGCCCAGGCCGAACATGGCGGCGAAGTAATCCCGCGCGGCGCCCAGGTTGTCCGCGCGAAAGAGCACCCACGAGAAGAGCATGAGCAGGAAGGTCAGGCCGATGCGCGCAGGGCGCGGCCAGGAGTGGTAGGCGCTGCGCTTGCCGCGCCACCGTTCGAATGCGAGCCACAGGCCGTGGAAGGCGCCCCAGGCGATGAAATTCCATTTGGCGCCATGCCAGAGGCCCCCCAGAAGCATGACGACGGCGAGATTCACATAGGTGCGCGCCGGCCCCGAGCGGTTGCCGCCCAGGGGATAATAGAGGTAGTCGCGCAGGACACTCGACAGCGAGATGTGCCACCGCCGCCAGACCTCGGTGATGCTCTCCGAGCGGTACGGAGCGTCGAAGTTCTTGAGGAAATCGAACCCGAGCATACGTCCGAGCCCGACAGCCATGTCCGAGTAGCCGCAAAAATCGAAGTAGATCTGGAAGGCATATGCGAGCACTCCGATCCAGGCATCGAGGACCGGCGGATGCGCGGCGGTGAAGACGGCGTCGGCGACTTCGCCGCACGGGTTGGCCAGGACGATTTTCTTTGTGAAGCCCAGGCAGAAGATGGCGACGCCGCTTGCAAAGCGCTCGACGCTGTGTTCGCGGAGGGTCAACTGGGCGGCGAGTGTTTTGTAGCGGATGATGGGTCCGGCGACCAGATCGGGAAACAGAGCCACAAAGGCGGAGAAATCCGTGAATGATCGGGCGGGAGTCGCATGGCCGCGGTAGAGGTCAATGATGTAGGTCAGGGAGTGGAACGTGTAGAACGAGATGCCGATGGGCAGGGTGACGCGCAGGATGCGAACCGGTTCGGCGCCGAAAGTCTCGCGCAGGACGTTGAAAGTCTCCGCGGCGAACATGAAGTACTTGAAGAAGCCGAGCAGGCACAAGTTGGTGACCACGCAGGCCGTCACGGCCGCGCGTTGTTGGGCGCGCGTTGCCGTGGGGCGCGTAATTACGTGTCCCCAGATGAAGTCGGCGACGGTGGTGAACGCCATGAGCATGACGAACCACGGCTCCCACCATCCGTAAAACACGTAGCTGGCCAGGGTGATCCAGCAGTTGCGCCAGCGATAGGGCAGATTGAAGTAGATGAGGAGGAACAGCGGCAGGTAGTAGAACAGGAAAATGGGGGTGGTGAACACCATGCCCGCGCCTCAGAAACCTGCCGGGTTGGTCCAGACCGCGAAGAAACGGTTGGTCGACGGCGGAAAGCAGTAATCGAGCGCGCCGCTCGGGGCGAGGTCTTCGAGCGCGTAATCGAGCGCCATGCGATGCGATTCGCCCGCGACGAAGCGATCGAGCCTGCCGCCCAGAGGCGCATCGCCCCAGTCGCCGTCCTGGATCGCCGAGCGCGGCAGCCACGGTTTGTAGTGGCCGACAAAGATGGGATCGCCCGGGGCGAGACGGTGCCCGCCTGCCGGGTCGGGGCGATGGACCTCGATCACCTGGTAGGGCAAAACGTAGGTGTAGCGGTACGCGCCCAGATCGGGAAACGCGTCCGGACGTTCAAGCAGCCGTGCCGTGACTTCGAGGCGACCAAGCTTCCCGATTTGTTCGTCGGCGCCGGTCTGGCCCCGCTTCGCCAGCCACCACAGGCTGAGGGCGACCAGCGCGATCGTCGCGATCCCGCGCAGCGGGCCTGGACCCCGGGCCTCCATGTCAGGGCCTGATCTCAGGATCGCCCCAGTGCGGCTCGAATCCGGCGAGCGGAAGACGGAAGACCGGGCCCGAGCGAGCGCCCGGGCAGAGGGCCTGCAGTTCCTTGTAGTCGTCGGGGACGATGATGGGCGCGTCCGCGCGCCGGATGATGGCCATCTGGGCATCGGTGCCCCCGTCGGTTTGCGGGACGGAAAAGATGATGTAGCGGCTGTCGGGCGATGTGCAGCCGAAATAGACGTGCCGGCCGCGTTCGCCGTAGAGGAGGTTCCGCTCGGTGCCGTCGGCCGTGCCTTCCATCAGCATGGTCCAGCCGTAACTGGTGGCGAGGCCGGGCAGACGGTGTGAGTAGATGAGGCGCAGCGGATCGCCCTGGAACCAATCGGCCGTGCAATTGAGTCCGCGCGAAACCTGGGTCGCTTTGCCGGTCTCGAGTTCGATCGAGACGATGTTCCAGTCCTGGCCGCTGAAATTGGCGGTGCCGCACAGCCGCTTGCCGTCGGGCGACCAGTACATTTGCTGGAAGATGCCCTGTCGCGGGAGTTCTTTGAGCGTCTGGCGTGTGAGGATGTCGATGATCCGAATCCGGCCCTGACGCCGATAAAGGCAGGCCAACCGGGTGCCATCGGGGCTCCAGCTTGCCCAGGGCCACTCGCCTTCGGTTCCCCAGACCTGGGGATTGGAGCCGTCGGCCTCGGCCAGCACCAGACTGCCCTGGGCGCCCCAGACGTCATGGTTGATCCCCTCTCCGGGCGCAACGTCCGGCCCCTTCTTCAGCCTGCGGTAGAGCATGCGTCGTCCGTCCGGAGAAAAACGTCCGCCAAACTCGCTCCACTCGGGTGTGCTGGTCAGATTGCGTCGGGCCGTTCCATCGGGACGCGAGAGGAAGAGGTCGTAGTCGCCCTGTGCAGTGCGCGCGGCGAACACCAGGTAACCAAGACGGCCGACCTCGTCGGCCAGCTTTCGGCTGTCTGGATCGGGCGACTGGGCCGAGCCCAGAGGCAGGCTCAGGAGTGCGCCCGCCAGGAGAAGCCACCCGGTTCGGAGACGGAGCTTCGGCGCACGCGCCGGGAGGGCGTTGCCTGCGGGGGGACGGCTGGGCGGATGATCCCGCCCGGAGCGATTCGAGGATGCGAATTCCATAACGATATCCTCCGGCTTGTCGCACACCCAGCCGCGCGGCGCAACATGGAACAAGGGCGCAACAGGGCCGGCGTGACGTGTCGGTGTCAGACGTCGTAGTAACAGATGGCCCGCTGCGTAATCGAATCCACGTTGAGCAAAAGCCCAGGATTCGCGCGAGGGGCAGGCCGTCCTCCCAACGCCCCTGGCCAGGTCGGGGCGGCCGGCGCGGGCCGGCCGGGGGCGGACGTGCGTCAATGGACTGCGCCATGCCGATATCGCGAATGCCTTTGCCTTTGCCGCACGGATGCAGAGGCGCCTTCCGGTGTCAGATTGCCGTCGAGGCGTCGAGCGAAATCCCTTTTGTATTATATCGACTTATACTTTTCATACTGATGTAGAAAAGTGTGGACCGCCGGGCGGCTCTCCACTACCAGTAACTCGGTTCGTACTTTTATGCCGATTCGTCGATACGGCTCAAGAAGCGGTTGCGCAAACCGCAACCGGGAGCGTTTGAGGCGATTCGGGCGAGACGCGGCTCAGGCCGGCTGACCTCTACTTCTTTCTGTTTTGTTATGGGACTCATCCAAGACACCCTCGATGTCGTGCGCAAGCGCGACGCGAACGAACCGGAGTTTCTTCAGGCGGTGACGGAAGTGTTCGAGTCGATCGAGCCGGCGATCCAGCGTCACAAGAAGTACCGGGATGCCAACATTCTTCTGCGGATCGTCGAGCCGGAGCGCGTGGTGATGTTCCGCGTGCCGTGGCAGGACGACAAGGGCCAGTTCCGAGTCAACCGAGGTTATCGGATTCAGATGAACAGCGCGATCGGGCCCTACAAGGGCGGGTTGCGCTTTCATCCCACGGTGAACCTGGGCATCCTGAAGTTTCTCGCATTCGAGCAGGTGTTTAAGAACTCGCTGACGACGCTGCCGATGGGTGGAGGCAAAGGCGGTTCGGATTTCGATCCCAAAGGCCGGTCGGACCACGAGGTGATGCGTTTCTGCCAGAGTTTCATGATCGAGTTGTGCCGGCATATCGGGGCGGACACCGACGTGCCGGCGGGCGACATCGGGGTGGGGGGGCGCGAGATCGGCTATCTCTACGGTCAATACAAGCGCATCGCCAACGAGTTCACCGGCGTCCTCACGGGCAAGTCCGTGTCGTGGGGAGGGTCGTTGATCCGTCCCGAGGCCACCGGCTACGGCTGCGTCTACTTCGCCCTCGAGATGCTCAAGACCCGAGGCGACTCGCTCGAAGGGCGGATTTGCGCCGTGTCCGGCTCCGGCAATGCCGCGCAGTACACGGTCGAGAAGCTGATCCAGGTCGGGGCCAAACCCGTAACGATGTCCGATTCCAACGGGTTCATCTATGATAAGGAGGGGATCGACGCCGAGCGTCTCGAGTGGATCAAGGACCTGAAGAATGTTCGGCGCGGTCGCATCAAGGAATACGCTGAGAAGTTCGGCGCCAAGTACGTTGAAGGTCAACGCCCCTGGCTGGTCGACTGCCACTGCGCCTTTCCGTGCGCCACGCAAAACGAAATCAGCGGCGAGGAAGCCAACCGCCTCATCTCAGGCGGCTGCTTTCTGGTGTCCGAAGCCTCGAACATGCCCTCCGAGCCGGAGGCGATTCATCTGTTCACCAACAAGAAGATCCTGTACGGACCGGGGAAGGCCGCGAACGCCGGCGGCGTTGCCACATCGGGGCTCGAAATGACCCAGAACGCCATGCGCCTGCCCTGGTCGCGCGAGGAAGTCGACCGGCGGTTGCGCGACATCATGGCCACCATCCACAAGAATGCCTGGGAGACCGCGATCGAATACGATCGTCCGGGCAACCTCGTCGTGGGAGCCAACATCGTCGGGTTCGTCAAGGTTGCCGACGCCATGCTCGAACAGGGCCTGGTCTGAGTGAGCGCCTCGGGCATGTCCGCCATCGACGGCCTCCAGCGTCCTTCGAGGCCTTGGCTTCGATCGGTGCCGGGAGGCGCACTCCCCGCCCGGTTGCCGTCCTTCTTGCTGCTCTTGTTGGGATGGGCGATTCTCACCGGCGGATGCGCGTCGAAGCCCGCGCCGCCGCTCGAACGCCACGAGTTCAGCGAACCGCAGATGGGCATCCCGTTCCGGATCGTGCTCTATGCGCCCAATCCCGCGTCTGCCCGCGCGTCGGCCCGTGCCGCCTTCGATCGGATTGCGGCGTTGAACCTCGTCCTCAGCGATTACGAGGACGAGAGCGAGTTGACGCGACTGAACCGCACGGCTGGGAGCGGGCGGGCGGTTGCGGTGAGCGACGATCTATGGCGGGTCCTCTCGCGCGCCCAAGAGATGGCGCGGCGCACTGGAGGTGCTTTTGACGTGACAGTCGGCCCCTGCGTTCAGTTGTGGCGGCGGGCACGACGCCAGCGGGCGTGGCCGGAGGCATCGCGACTCGAGGCCGCGCGCGGGGCGGTCGGCTTTCAGCATCTCGAACTCGATCCACTGCGGCGAACCGCTCTCCTGCGGCGGCCGCGGATGCGGTTGGACGTGGGAGGAATTGGGAAAGGGTATGCGCTGCAGGAAGCGCTCGAAACACTCGAAGCGCGAGGCATACGCCGCGCCCTGGTGATCGGCGGCGGCGACATGGTGGCCGGCGATCCTCCGCCCGGCAAGACGGGCTGGCAAATCGAGATTGCGCCGCTCGATGCGACCAATGCGCCGCCAGCCCAGTTCGTCCTGTTGCGGCGGCAGGCCCTGGCGACCTCGGGCGATCTTTTCCAGCGCTTCGAGTTCGGCGGGCGGCGCTATTCACACATCGTCAACCCCCGCACAGGGATTGGGCTGACGGACCACAGCCTGGTGACGGTGATTGCGAGGGACGGGATGACGGCGGATGCGCTCTCGACCGCGGTGAGCGTGCTCGGCCCGGATGCGGGGATGCGCCTGGTCGATCGGGAGCGCGGCGCCGCGGCGCACGTGGTGCGCGAGGTCGACGGGATTCTCGAACGGCGTGTGAGCCGCCGTTTTCGGGCGGGGAGGAATGCGAGGGGAGAATGCGCTTGCGCCGGTCCCGCTCGTTGGTAGAGTCAGCCCCGCTTTAACAGGCCCGAGGCCACCGGCAGCGGTGGTTTTTTTATTGTGCGAACTCGGACAGGACGATCGTGAAGATTTTCAGCGGCACATCCAATCAGCCTCTGGCGGAGGCGATCTGCAAGTACATCGGCATTGAACTGGGCAAATGCGATGTGACCCGGTTTCCGGATGGCGAGACGTTTGTCAAGATCCTCGAGAATGTCCGGGGCCAGGACGCGTTCATCGTGCAGTCGACGAGTCCGCCCACGAACCATCACCTGATGGAGTTGTTCATCATGATGGATGCCTTGCGCCGGGCCAGCGCCAGCCGGATCACGGCGGTGCTCCCGTTCTACGGATATGCCCGACAGGACCGCAAGGATCAGCCGCGGGTGCCGATAACGGCGAAGCTGGTGGCCAATCTGCTGGTAGCGGCCGGGGCCAATCGCGTGCTGACGATGGATCTGCACGCGCAACAAATCCAGGGGTTTTTCGACATCCCGGTGGACCATCTCTACGCGGCGCCGGTCATGTACCAATACCTAAAGCAGATGCAGGTTGGCGATCTGGTGGTGGTGAGTCCGGACGTCGGCGGCCTGAAGATGGCGTACGCCTATTCGCAGGTCTTGAGCGCGGGTTTGGCCATTGTCGCCAAGCGGCGCAAGAGCGCCACGGAGGTCGAGTCGCTGACCGTAATCGGCGAGATTCGCGGCAAGAACGTGCTGATGGTGGACGACCTGACCGAGACGGCCGGGACGCTGACGACGGCGGCGGCCCTGCTCAAGCGCAAGGGGGCCAAACGGATTCTGGCCTGCGTCTCGCATGTCCTGCTCAACGATCTGGGCGTCGAGCGGCTTCGAAAATCCTCTATTGACGAACTGATCACGACTGATACAGTCCTCCGCCCTGTTATTGACGGAGTGAAGATAACCACCCTGTCGGTGGCGGGCTTGTTGGGCGAAGCTATCAAGCGAATCCACACGAATTCCTCGGTAACTTCGCTTTTCGAGTTTAAGGGCGGGCGTACCAGTTGATGCTGACCGTCCGCCGAGTGACGAATGACCTGACATGAAAGCAGTTCCTTTGACGGCCTACCCGCGGACGGCCCTGCGGCGGCATGGAGTGAAGAAACTCCGGACGGCGGCGCGCGTCCCGGCGGTGATCTACGGACGCAAGCGCGCTCCGCAGAACCTGGAGATCACACTCAAGGATCTCAAGGACCTGATCGCCGAATCCTCGGCGAGGAACGTCTTGCTCGATTTAGCGGTCGAGGGCGACGCCGAGCCCAAGCGGCTGGCTTTGCTGCAAGACGTGCAACAGCACCCGCTCTCAGGCGGCATCCTCCATGCGGACTTCCACGAGGTGTCCCCGGACGAGCAGGTGACAATCACCGTTCCGGTCGAGACCATCGGCGAGGCCATCGGGGTGAAGAACAGCGGGGGCGTGCTCGAACACGTTCTCTTCCAACTCAAGGTCCGCGCATTGCCCAAAGACCTCCCCGAGGTGCTCACTCTCGATGTGTCGCACCTCGATCTGGGCCAGGCGATTCACATCGGCGAAATCCAGCCGCCGCCCGGAGTCGAGATTCTCGGCAACAAGAATATCACGGTAATTGCTGTGTCGGCCCCGATCACCGAGGCCGAGGAAACGGCGGCCGCGGAAGCCGCCGAGGGCGCGCCGCTCGAACCCGAGGTCCTCAGCCAGAAGAAGGAAGAGGAAGTCGAGGGGGCCGAGCCGGCGGCTGGGAAGGGTGCCGACAAGAAGGCGCCCGAGAAGGCTTCGGAGAAAGCGGGTGAGAAGCCTGCCGATAAGAAGGCGGAGAAAAAGAAGTAGCTGCGGTGAGACGCGCACGCGCCAGAGGGCGCGTGCCCGATCAACCCAACCCGGTCCTGGACAGAGATGGAGAATGCGCGTCTCGTTGTGGGTTTGGGGAATCCGGGAAGCGACTACGCCCGCACGCGTCACAATGCCGGGTTCCTTCTGGCGGAGACACTGGCCGACCGTTGGCAGGCGGTGTGGCGGATGGACGAGGGTCTGCGGGTGCGTTTGGCGCGGTCGGATCGGGAAGGACTGCGGTGCTGGCTGGCGGAGCCGATGACCTACATGAACTGCAGCGGCACGGCGGTTGCAGCCATGATGCGATACTACCGGGTCAGCCCCGAGGGCTTGATGGTGCTTGTGGATGACGCCGATTTGCCGCTGGGTGAACTGCGCATGCGCCCGCATGGCGGGGCCGGAGGACACCACGGGCTCGAGTCGGTGACCGAGCATCTGGGGACATCGGATTACGCGCGGCTGCGGCTGGGGATCGGCCGGCAACCTGAGGCCGGCCGGGAAATCGCCGCGCACGTGCTCGGGCGCTTCAGCCGGGACGAGGCGACGCTGTTCGCCAAAGTGTTGGAACGGGCGGCGGATGCCGTGACATGCTGGCTCGAATCGGGTATTGTCACGGCCATGAATCGTTTTAATGGGGCGGTGGTCGCCCCCGCAACAAAGGAAAGCTGAGTGAAACGTTACACAGGTTTGTTCATCCTCGACACCGCTGGCAAGGAAGAGGCGATCAAGGATATGATCGACAGGATCACAGCCGACATCGCCGCTGCGGGCGGAAAGATCGAAACTGTCCAGAAGATGGACAAGCGTCCTTTCGCGCGCGTGGCGGATCACCGGAAGACCGCCGGGTTCTACGTGAATATTATCTTCGAGGCCGCCCCGCCGGTTGTCGCGGCGCTGCGGACCCGGTTCGCCTCGGACGCGGATGTCTTTCGGACGCTTTT
Organism: Verrucomicrobia bacterium ADurb.Bin006; assembly: GCA_002071485.1. Taxonomy (GTDB): domain Bacteria; phylum Verrucomicrobiota; class Verrucomicrobiia; order Limisphaerales; family J093; genus MWFF01. The sequence goes on from MWFF01000197.1 coordinate 111,039, forward strand.
CACTATCGCTCCCGCACCCCAACCCGTCGCGGGCTGAGGTCGTTTCACCCACGATCTATGGCAAATTTCAATAAGGTCATCCTGGCCGGGAACCTGACGCGGGATCCCGAGGTCCGGTACACGTCCAAAGGCATGGCAATCGCCAAGCTCGGATTGGCCCTGAACCGGACGTTCACCACCGAATCGGGCGAGAAGCGCGAGGAGGTCACATTCGTCGACGTCGACGCTTTTGGGCGACAGGCTGAGGTCATCGGCCAGTACATGCGCAAAGGACGCTCGATTCTGATCGAAGGCCGCCTCAAGCTCGATCAATGGGAGGACAAGACCACACACCAGAAGAAGTCAAAGCTCGGCGTCGTCCTCGAGTCGTTCTCGTTCCTCGATTCCGGACGGGGCGAAGGCAGCCATGCCGATCCGGCAGCCCCGCGCCCGGCCGCCGCCGCCCCGAGCTCTGCGGCCGCTCCCTCCGCTCCCGTCTCGGCCGACCCGGACACGGCGTCGGCAGAGGAAGACGACGTGCCGTTCTGAAGCGCCGCAATGATTCAGCAGCCAAGCGATTCTCCCCCAACTGCGCTCCAAATCGATTCTCACTGTTTTATGGCAAAGACCGAAGTCATTCTGACCAGCAACATCGTGGGCCTTGGCGCCGAGTCTGACCAGGTTGTGGTCGCCGCCGGCTACGCCCGCAATTATCTTTTCCCGCAACGTCTGGCGATCCCCGTGAGTGCCGCCAACAAGCGGCGGTTGGAAGTGCTCCGGCAGCGCCGGGCCGAACGCGAGGCGCACGATCTCAACTCGATGACCGAACTCGCCGCTTCATTGAGCCGCATCGTGCTGAAGATCGCCGTCAAGACCGGCGCGGACGGCAAGATGTTTGGCGCAATCACCGCGGGCTCCATCGCCGACGAGTTGCAGCGTCAATGCGACGTGAGCCTCGACAAGAAAAAAATCCACCTCGAGATGCCGATCCGCACCCTCGGCGAGCACGAGATCGAGCTGCGCCTCCATGCCGACGTCCACCCCAAACTCAGAGTCCAGGTCGAAAGCTCGACCCCGGTCGAACTCCCCGCGATCGCCCCGGCCGAGGCGGCCAAAGGCGCCGGCCCCGGGGCGGTAGCTCGGGCGGGACGTCCGGTGCGCGAACGCAAGGCGGGCGTGGAACCTAAGACGCCCGCGACGAAGGAAGCCAAACCCGTTCGAGCCCGGCCTGAGCGTGTCGAGAAGCGCAAGGCCTGAGTCGCTCCATCCGGCATCCTTGCGTCGGTGCCATGCGATCTATAATCTCTGCACGTTTTTATGCCTAAGCTGACAATCAACGACGTCAATCTGAGCGGCAAACGGGTGTTCGTTCGAGTGGACTACAACGTGCCGATGGAAGAAAAGGAAGGCCGCATGGTCGTCACCGACCTGACTCGTGTCCGGGAGACTCTGCCGACGCTCGAGGCGCTGATTGGCCAGGGCGCCCGGTTGGTTCTGGCGGCCCACCTGGGACGTCCGAAAGGCAAACGCGAGCCGTCCATGTCTCTGGCGCCGGTGGCGATCGAGTTGGGCAACCTCCTGGGCAAGCCTGTGCGTTTCGTCGACGACTGTGTGGGCGAAAAGGTCCAGGCAGCCGTTGCGCAACTGAAGGCGGGGGATGTGCTCCTGCTCGAAAACGTCCGTTATTACGCCGAAGAGGAGGCGAACGAGCCTGCTTTCGCAGCCAGGCTGGCCGAGTCCGCGGAGGCCTACGTCAACGATGCCTTCGGATCCGCCCACCGGGCGCACGCCTCGACCGAAGGGGTGGCGCGCATCGTGTCCCAGCGGGGCGGGCTCTGCGTCGCGGGTCTCCTGATGGAGCGCGAACTCAAGTTCCTGGGCGACGAACTCGAATCGCCGGCTCGGCCCTTTGTGGTGATCCTCGGCGGAGCGAAGGTGTCGGACAAGATCATGGTGATCGACCGGCTCTTGGAGAGGGCGGACACCATTTTGGTGGGGGGCGCCATGGCTTACACGTTCCGTTTGGCACAGGGCCGCCAAACGGGGCGCTCGCTTGTCGAAGCGGACAAGGTCGAGGTGGCCAAGGCGGCGGCCACGAAGGCCCAAGCCCGCAATGTCCCGTTTCTGCTGCCGGTGGACGACGTGGTGGCCGTTCCGGTCAAGACCGACCAACTCGACAAGAAGGGCAAGCCGGTTATCGATTACCAGAACATCAGGACGAATGCCGATCTGGACTGCCCGTCCGACGCTGCCGGACTGGATATCGGGCCGGCGACCGTCAAGGCCTACGAGGAGGTCATCGCGCGGGCCAAGACCATTCTCTGGAACGGGCCGATGGGATTGTTCGAGGACAAGCGATTCGCGGCGGGCACGTACGCCATCGCGCAAGCCGTGGCTCGAGCCACGGGGGCTGGGGCCAAGAGCATCATCGGCGGCGGGGACAGCGTGAAGGCGCTCAACAAGGCCAAGCTGGGCGACAAGGTGACTTTCATGAGCACGGGCGGCGGCGCCAGCCTCGAGTTCCTCGAAGGCCGCGTGCTGCCCGGCGTCGCGGCATTGACCGACAGACCCGCGGAGGCATGCTGACGCGTCCGGCAGGGAACACGCACCAAACACGCACCATCGCAAGATCGACATTTTAACCTGATTTGGACATGCAAAAAGACCGCAAGCTGATCATCGCCGGCAATTGGAAGATGAACAAGACAGTCGCCGAGGCCCTCGATCTCGTGGGCGGGTTGCGCCGAGAACTGGCATCGGTGAAGGAGGTGGACCTGGTGGTCTGCCCGCCCTTCACCGCGCTGGGCGAGGTGTCGAAGGCGATTCTCGATTCGAACGTTCGGTTGGGCGCTCAAAACATGAGCGAGCACTCCGGCGGGGCGTATACTGGGGAGGTCTCCGCCATGATGCTCAAGGAGTTCTCGGTCCGGTATGTGATCCTGGGCCACTCGGAGCGGCGACAGTACTATGGCGAATCGAACGCGCTGATTTCCAGGAAGGCCTTGGCCGCTCACGCCGCGACGCTCAAGCCGATTCTCTGCATCGGAGAGACGCTGGCCGAACGCGAGGCCGGCCAGACCGAGGCGGTCCTCGAGTCCCAGCTTCGAGGAAGCCTGGCCGGGCTGAGCAAGGAACACATGGAGGAGACGGTTCTGGCGTACGAGCCGGTCTGGGCCATCGGGACGGGCAAGACCGCCACCACGGAACAGGCCCAGTCGGCCCATGCCTTTGTGCGCCACGTCGTGGCCTCGATGTTCGACGAGACGATCGCCAAATACGTCCGCATCCAGTACGGGGGCAGCGTCAAACCGTCGAACGCCCGCGAGCTGATGAGCCAGCCGGATGTGGACGGGGCCTTGGTGGGCGGGGCATCCCTCGAGGTCCGCAGTTTCACGGACATCGTCAAGAACTCGATCTAAGCGGAAGGACACCGATCGTTATGGCTCTGGTTATCGGCCTGCTCACGTTCCTGTTGGTTCTCAACAGTCTCCTGATCATCCTCCTCGTCCTGGTGCAGTTGCCCAAGAAGGAGGCAGGCGCCGGTTTGGCCTTCGGCGGCAGCGCAAGCGACGCCCTCTTCGGCGCCGGCTCGGGGACGGTCCTCAGCCGCATTACCAAGTACGGCGTCGGCATCTTTCTGACCCTCTCCTTTACCGTGTCGGTGCTCTACACTCATTCGGCCAAGGTCAGCCGACAAAGTGTCATGCTCGAACTCGAACGCCAGGTCGGAGCGGCCAGCGCTATCCCGTCCGCGGTCGCCACAAACGTCCCGGCCCCTGTCTTCCAGCCCCTGACAACGAATCTCCCATTGCCAGTGGTGCCGTCTACGGCAACAAACGCCCCTGTCGCCGTCCCCGCTACGGCTCCGTCCACAAACACGCCCGCGGCGGAAGCCGACGCGGCGCCGGCCGCAGCCGCGCCTCCGCCCGCCGCCGCCAATGAGCCGGCCGCGCCCGCCGTTCCTGCACCATAGCCTGACTCGAGCAGGTCCAGAGGCGGCCATGGGCCGCCGGACCCGGAGGCTCGCCGGCCTGGCGTGCGCATTGGTCTTATGTGCAACGGGGTGCCGGCCTTCATTCCAGCGCGCGGATCTCGTCATTCTCAATGGAGCCGAGCCCGAGTCGCTCGATCCCCATCTGGTCACCGGCCAAGCCGATGGACGCATAGTGATGGCCCTCTTCGAGGGCCTGACACGATTCGATCCGCGCACGGCCCAGCCCATGCCGGGTCTGGCCGAGCGCTGGGACATTTCGGACGACGGATGTGTCTATACGTTCCACCTGCGGACCAATGCGGCGTGGTCCACCGGCGAGCCGATCGTTGCGGAGGATGTCGTCTGGTCGTGGCGGCGGATTCTCTCGCCCGAGACGGCCAGTGACTACGTCGGGGTGTTGTTCTATCTGAAGAACGGCGAGGCGTTCGCGACCGGCAAGCTCAAGGACTTCGACCAGGTGGGTGTCCGGGCCCTCGATGCCCGGACGCTGCGTGTCGAACTCGAATCCCCCGCCGCGTTCTTCCTGGACCTTTGCTGTTTCCAGCCGTTCGCGGTTGTGCCGCGGCAGCGGATCGAGCGCCATGGCGATCGCTGGCTGCACGCCCGGCCATTCATGGCGAGCGGGGCCTACACGCTCGATTCCTGGCGGTTGAACGACCGGGTTCGGCTGCGCAAGAATCCTCGTTACTGGGACGCCGCGAACACCCAGAGCGCGGTGATCGATCTGCTCTCCGGCGTGGTCCCCGCAACCGCTTTGAATCTCTACCTCTCGGGCGCGGTCGACATCGTCTGGGACAAGGAACTCGTGCCTCCGGACCTGATCGACAAGCTGAAGGAGCGCCCGGACTTCCACATCGCGCCTTCACTCGGCAATTACTTCATTCGGGTCAATGTCACCCGGACACCCTTCGATGACCCGCGTGTCCGCCGCGCCCTTACGCTGGTGATCGATCGGGACCGGATTGTGTCCAGGATCACCAAAGGAGGCGAGCGGGTGGCGTATTGCGTGTCTCCGCCCGGCATCGCCAACGGAACGAACGTCTATGAACCGCCTCGGGGGCTGCGACCCGATCCGGACCTTGCCCGGCAACTGCTCGCCGAGGCGGGGTATCCTCATGGACGCGGTTTCCCGACAGTGACTTACACGTACAACACGCAGGAGAGCCACCGGAAGATCGGGGTGGAATTGCGCGAGATGTGGGGGCGCGAGTTGGGGTTGCGCGTCGAGTTGCGGCAGTTGGAATGGAAGGCCTGGCTGAGGGCTCAATCGATGCTCGATTATGATCTTGTGCGAAGCAGTTGGGTGGGGGATTACAACGATCCGAACACGTTTCTCGATCTGTTCATGAGCGAGAATCCCAACAACCGGACCGGCTGGCGAAACCCGGCCTACGATCGCATCCTGCGCCAGGCCAACGCCGAGACCGATCCGGCCCGGCGACAGGAGTTGCTGTGCGCCGCCGAGACCATCCTTGTCGAGCAGGAGCTGCCGGTCCTGCCGCTGTTCTTCTACGTGAACATGGAGTTCTTCGATCCCGCGCGCGTGACGGGAATCCATGAGAATATTCGGTCCGAGCATCCGCTGCGCGTGATCCGGCGCACCGCGTCCGCGCCGGCGGGCAAGCGTCCGCATGAAGTATCTCCTTAAACGCCTGGTCCTGCTGCCTCCGCTGTTGCTGGTGATCAGCTTCCTGGCGTTCGTGCTGGTCCGCCTGGCTCCCGGAGGGCCGTTTGATCGGGAACGCAAACCGGCGTCGCCGGAGATCGAACGGGCCCTGCTCGCCCGCTATCACCTCGATGAACCCGTGGCGCGCCAGTATGTGCGGTTCCTGGCCGGTCTTGTCCGCGGCGACTTCGGGGCCTCGCTCAAGTATCGGAACCACACGGTTTCGGACATAATCGCTCAAGGCCTGCCCGTATCGCTGACGCTGGGGATGCTGGCCTTCGGTTTCTCGATGGGTTTGGGCATTCCGGCCGGGTTCTACGGGGCGCTGCGGCGCGGGCAGTGGCGGGAGCATGGAGTGGCGCTGCTGACCTTGTTGGCGGTGTGTGTGCCCAGTTTTGTTGTGGGTCCGGTTCTGGTCATGCTCCTGGCGGTGAAGTGGTCTGTGTTTCCGGTGGCTCTCTGGGAGTCGCCGCTGCATGTCGTCCTGCCCACGGCGAGCCTGGGTGTGTACTTCGCGGGGAAGGTGGCGCGGCTCATGCGCGAGGGGATGGTGCAGACCTTGCGGCTCGAGTTCATCCAAACCGCGCGCGCCAAGGGCCTCTCCGAGACGGCCGTGCTGCTCCGGCATGCGTTGCGGCTGGCCGTGGTGCCGGTGGTTTCGTATTCGGGCCCGCTGCTCGCGGACCTGTTGACCGGATCGTTTGTGATCGAGAACCTGTTCCAGATACCCGGCATTGGCGTCTTCATGGTGAACAGCTCCTTGAGCCGCGATTATCCGATGGTGGTTGGCCTGGTGTTGCTCTATGCGATTCTGCTGCTGCTCCTCAACCTGATCGTGGATCTGGCCTATCATCTGCTCGATCCACGCGTCCGCCATGAGTGAGGCGAACCTCCAAAGCCCGACTGGCCGGGCGTGGCAACGGTTCAAGAGCAACCGCGCCGGCTGGTGCAGCGCCTGGTTCTTGGCAGGATTCGTCCTCCTGGCCGCCCTCTGGCCGGCCCTTGCGCCCTATCCACCGGACGCAATCAGCGACGCCCAGTTCCGCCCGCCCAGCGCAGCGCATTGGTTCGGCACGGATGTCCACGGACGCGACCTCCTGACCCGCGTGCTCTACGGTGCGCGAATCTCCCTGCTGGTTGGAGGTGTGGGCGCAGGCGTCAGCCTGGTCATCGGCGTGCTCTGGGGCGCCGTCGCCGGTTACGTGGGCGGGCGCCTCGATGGTCTGATGATGCGAATTGTGGATGTCCTTTATGCGCTGCCGTCGATCGTGTTTGTCATTGTGCTTCTCACCGCCTTGAACGGCATCCTCGACCGCTCCCAGGCGCGCGGATGGTCGGGCGAGACCTCGCGCAGCGTCCAGTTGTTGGGGTTGTTTGTCGGTTTGGGGGCCATTTCGTGGCTGACGATGGCCCGCATCGTGCGGGGCGAGGTGTTGTCACTCCGGACACGCCCGTTCGTCGAGGCGAGCCGGGCCCTTGGGGCCGGACACGCGCGGATTCTCTGGCTGCACATCCTGCCCAATGTTGTTGGCATTGCGATTGTCTATCTGGCCCTGACGGTGCCGGCCGTTGTCCTGTACGAATCGTTTCTGAGCTACCTCGGCCTGGGCATCCAACCGCCCCAGGCCAGCCTCGGCTCTTTGATCGCCGAAGGCGCCTCGCAGATCAACCCCATCCGCATTTATTGGTGGGTTATCGTCTTTCCCGCGGCCACTCTCGCTCTTGCGCTCCTCGCCCTGAACTTCCTCGGTGACGCCCTCCGGGACGCTTTGGACCCCGGAAGCGCCTTGGATCAGTCGCCCGCCCACTGAAACCAGGTCGACTCTCGGCAGCCCAGGCCCAGAACTGTCCGCCAGCATCCGACATCTTCTACCGCCTTGCGCTCACCTTGCTGCCAAACAACCTCGAGTCCCGACTCCAGTCGCGATCCGGCGATGGCTCAGAGACTACGTTGGATTGATCCCCAAGTGCTCGTCGTCGTGCGGTGGGGCAGGGGGGCGGCTCGACTGTCGGCGAGCCTTGGTCCGGGCTGGCGGAGGCCTCGCGCCGAGGGGGGGGAGATTGACGGGTTCCTCGGTGAGCGTTTCCGCCAAGGCGTCCGCATCCTCGATCTCGGGGCTGGCAAACGGATTCTCGGAGGAGTCGGAAGGAGGTGCAGGAGCGCTGAACGGGCTCGGGGGTGGGCATTCGGGAATGCTCAGCGGGCTGATGAGGAGGTACGCGGTGTTGACCAGCAGGTGGAGTCCGTGAATCAGCATCAACTCGCCCAGACTGAGGCGGCGGAGGCCGTAGCCGAAGAGAGCGGCGCACATGATGAGCGCTCCGGGCAACAGGGCCGCGAATGCCAGTTTCCAACATCCGCCAAGACCGGGCCGCCGGCCCAGCAGCAGCGCATACGCTCGGAGCGGGACGGCCAGGAACGTGGCGATGATGGCCCAGAGGGCCAGCAGAATGACAAAGGTTGCGCCAGCCACCGTGGCGAGGGCGTGGGGTCGCCAGGCGCCCCAGAGGGGATCCAGTTCAGTGCGATTGAGCGCCAGCACATAGCCGCGAGGATAGGGGATCTCGATGTAGCCCAGCAGCGAAGAGGCGGTCAGGCTGGTCGATCGGAAGTCGAATTGCAGGTCGGCGGTGTGCTTCGGAGGCGGAGTCCCCGGCGGCGTGACCGAGATAGACACGAAGGAGCCATCGGCCAAGGACATTGCCTGGCCCGCGGGCCAGACCAGGTGTCCGTTGTCGATGGCTCCTTCGGCGGGAAGGCGGGCGATGGCCATGCTGATCGTGGGAGACCACACGGTGACCGCCAGGCGCCACACGGCCGCGCTGACCAGCAAGGCAACCAGCGCCGCCACCGCCAGCAGACGCCCGCCAGGCGCGGCAGCAAACGCGGCGACCCCGCCGAACGTCAACGGTTGCCACGCTTCGAGAGGCGCTTCGAGAGGAGCGGAGCGGGTGGAATCCACGAAAGGCCGAGGCCGTCTGCGGGCCTACTGCGTCTCGGTGGGCGCTGGGGGCGGGGTGTCCGCCGCCGGCGCTCCCTTGGCGGGCGGTTGGAGGACCAGAGGGATCGGGTAGCGCAGCTTCATGACATCGTCGACCAGGATCTCGATGTGATAGACGCCGGCGTTGGGGAACTCGATCTGCGTGAAGACCGTGACATTGACTGCGTGGTGCGAGGCATCCTGGAGGCCAAAGCGCATGGGATTCTGGCGCAGCACCGTGATGCCGTCGGGGGCGATGATCCGGACGTTCTGAGTGAAGACGCCAATGCCGGCAGTCCATCGGTTGAAGATGCACAGTTTGAAGGCGGTAATTGGCACCTGGGGGACGCGGATCACGCCGATGACGCCGATGATGATGAAGTTGCCCGAGGTCTCCTGGCGGACGTCCTCACACAGGAGTGAGGCTTGGAGATCGGGAAGAATACGAGAGGGTTGCATAGCGATTCGATTTCGAGACTGTTGGATTCTGTGTGTCTAAGTTCGGGAATCGAGGGTGGGCGCTCGAATCGAGTTCTCGGCGGCCCGCACCGTGTTCTGCATCAGCATCGCGATCGTCATTGGACCCACTCCGCCCGGATTGGGCGTAAGACGCCCCGCCACCTGCCGGACCGAGTCGAAATCGACGTCGCCGACCAGGCGATAGCCGGTCTTGACGGACGAATCCGGCTCTCGGTTCACACCTACGTCGATAACCACGGCTCCCGCTTTGATCATGTCGGCTTTGACGAATCGCGCCACGCCCAGCGCTGCAATCAGAATGTCGGCGCGGCGGCAATGCACCGCGATGTCCCGCGTCAAGGAATGGCAAACCGTGACGGTTGCGTTGGCGTGCCGGGCCTTCTGCACCAACAGCGCCGCCATCGGCTTGCCGACAATCGTCCCCCGCCCGAGAACCACCACGTCCGCCCCCTCGATCCGCACGCCAGATCGAATCAGCAGTTCGTGCACCCCGGCCGGTGTGCAGGGGACAAAGCCGGTCGTGTCTCCCAGCAACAACTTGCCCACATTGACCGGATGAAAGCCGTCAACATCCTTGTCGGGTGAAACCGCTTTGTACACCCGCGCGGCATCGATGTGCCGTGGCAATGGCGCCTGAACCAGGATGCCGTGAACCCCGGAATCCGCGTTGAGCCGGCCGATCAACTCGAGCAAGACGCCCTCAGTCGCGCCCTCGGGCAGGACTTCGGTCGTCGAACGGATGCCCAACCGCTGACTCATCCGTTCCTTCATGCCCACATACACTCGGGAAGCGGGATCCTCGCCGACTCGCACAAAGGTCAACCCCGGCGCCAGCCCGCGCGCCTTCAAGGAGCCAATGCGCTCCGCCGTCTCGCGGTGAATCTGTTCCGCAATCGACCGCCCATCGATGAGATTGTCGCTCGCTGTCATGGAGCCAACTGAATCGTCCGCGCCTCTAAGATCGGCAGGTTGGGCCAACCGGGCGCACTCCGTTCCTCTCCAGTAATGATCACCCGCTGCCCGCGGTAAAGCGTCAATTGAACCTCGACGGACGCCGGCCTGACGAAGTTGAGGTCTCGGCCTGTTTCCAAAGACCTCAGTTTGTGCTTGGCCGGGGCTTGAATGTGCATGGCATCGAGCAGAATACCTTCGCGCTGAATGATTTGATGCGATCCCCACGCCGGGACGGCAGAGGCCGGGCGCGAAGCCCAGAGCGGGTCAGTGCGACGCGCGGACGAAGGCGCTGCGGGCAGGGCGGCTCGGCTGGCCGGCATGGGCTTGCCAGGCATCGGACCACTCCGGCCCTCGGGCCTCGGCACGGTATCCAGTGCAACGGCGGCCGGCGGTCGCTCGACCAGTTCCGGCTCCCGTGCCGGCGATTGGGGAGCGACCGGGACCGCAGCCGTCATGGATGAGACCTGGACATCAGGCGCAGGGGTCGACGGAGGCGCTTGCGGCGTCGGCTGAATCATCGATGCGGCCGGAGTCTCTCGAGCCCTGTGCGGGCTCGCGGCGACGGACTTTGCGACGGACGGCGGTGTCGCCGCTGGAGCTGTCTTTGCGGTGTGGGGTCCGGTTGCGGACACTGCTGCGGGTTGGAGCGCTGCATAGGAAGCCGCCATGTAGGCATACGTGCCCGACGGCGGTGCGATCTCCATCCAGTCGTCCACGATGCGAATCTCACGAACGCTCTCGTCTTTGGCGAGATGGCCCAAGATGCTGTATCGGTCTCCCGGCCCGGCCCGCACGTTGAGGCGGCTGGCGGTGACCGTTTTGGTCGTTCGATCGATGAAACCCGCATGCACCCACACAGGGGTGTCTTCGGGAAGGCGAATCTTGTGCCACTGGACGACCTCGCCCCGGCGAGACGGGCGCAGCTCGAGCGAATCGAGCACGACCACTGTTTCTCCCTCGAGGACTTGGGCCACTACCTCGCTGGACAGGGTTGGACGACCCCGCAGGTTGACGCGGTCTCCCGTGACGATGGCCACCGTGTCGCCGTGCATGCCGAGGGCAAGAGCAACCCCTGGCCCGACCCGCACGACCAGACCCCAGACTCGCCGGCAGATCGACCTCGAAAACGGATGCTGAATCCGGGCCGATCTCAACGCCGTCCTCCTTCGTCCGAGCCCGTCCGCATCGCGTTCACAACAGCGTCGGCATCGGCCCGCGCTCGTTCGGGCGTCGCATTCGCCGCCATTGTCAGGGCGCGAACCTCGCTGGCCGCCAGAACGCGGTACTTGCCAAGCGGCAATTCCCCCAGCTTGATTGGGCCGATTTGCGTTCGCGTCAGCGAGAGCACCGGAAAGCCCTGCGACTCGAACAGGCGCCGCACCTCGCGATGCTTGCCTTCGACCAGTTCGAGTTCGACCATGCTGCGGGTGGCGTTGGCTGAACGAAGCCGCGCCCGCTGGGCGCGCAGCAGTTCTCCGCTCTCCATGACGCCCGCTTCGAGCCGCCTCAAGACATCTTCGGTCACCCGCCCCTCGACGGTCGCCAGGTACTTCTTGCGCACCCCGTATCGCGGATGTGTGAGCCGGAGGCAGAAATCCCCATCGTTTGTCAGCAGAAGGAGTCCTTCAGTGTCGCGGTCCAGCCGCCCGACCGAATAGAGGAATGACCAGTCGCGCGGCAGGAGATCGCCGATTCGGGCCTGCCCACGTTCGACCTGGCGTGAGCAGACGTAACCGCCAGGCTTGTTCAACGCGACGTGGAGTTTTCGACGCGGTCGGACCTCGCGATCGTCACATCGCACCACGTCCAAGTCCCCATCCACCTGCGTCCCGAGCTGGCAGACGGTGCGACCATTCACGCTGACCCGTCCGGCCACGATCATGGCTTCGGAGGCCCGCCGGGATGCAACCCCTGCGTCGGCCAGGTATTTCTGCAGCCGGACTTTCACTCGAATCCGGGTTTTCCGCCCCGCCGCGATAGCCTCGAGCGCCAGGGCAGGTCGGCGCGATTAACTCTCGGGCTTGGTCTTGACAAGACCGGTGACGCGGTCGCCGCTCTTCCACTGGCCGCGTTTCTTGAGCAATTCCACCCGTTCAAAACGCTTCAAAACGGTCCGTTTCGCGCCCAAGGTTGCGGCGGCGCGGAGACTTCGGTGTTGTGACATAAGCCTGATTCGATTACCCGCTGAGCTCGGGATTCCGAGCGCGGGTCTGTCTAGCACACGCAGCCGCGCTTGCCAAAACATTATTTGGGCCGGACACGGCGATTGAACGCGACACAATCGACGTATCGCACCCCGGTGCCGCCGAAGATGTCCAGTGCGGACCCGATGGTGAGATGCACACGCCCTTGTCCGAGACGCGTCACCGTTTCGAGATCCGCCAGGGACCTGGCGCCACCGGCGTAGGTGATGGGGATGGAGGCCCAGGCCGCCAGGTCGGCCACCAGCGCCCCATCGATTCCCCGGCAAAGGCCCTCGATATCGACCGCATGAATCAGAAACTCCGCGCACGAACCACCCAGGCGTTCGAGCGTCGCCCGGCTCAGGTCCAATCGGGTGAATGTCTGCCAGCGATCCGTGACAACCCAGTAGCGTCCCCCGCGTTGGCGGCAGCTCAAATCCAGCACAAGCCGATCGCGCCCAATGGATCGCACCAGGGCATCGAGCCGTTCGCAGTCGAGGTGGCCGTCGCGGAAAATCCACGAGGTCACGATCACATGGGAGGCCCCGGCGTCGAGCCAGCCCTGTGCGTTGTCGAGCCGAATCCCGCCGCCGACCTGGAGCCCGCCCGGATAGGCCGCCAACGCCTCGCGCGCCGCCCCCTCATTGCCGGGCCCGAGCATGATGACATGCCCGCCTTCCAGGCCATCCCGGCGATACATCGCCGCGAACCATGCCGGGGAACGCTCCGAAATGAAGTTGGTCCGGACCGCCGACGGATCGTCTCCCAAGGTCCCGCCCACGATCTGGGTCACCTTGCCTTCGCGCAGGTCGATGCAGGGACGAAACACGGCGGGCTAGCGAGCGATGCGTTTGGGCTGGGCGGCATCGTATTCGCTATGGCTCACGGTCTTCACCTCCTGGAGGAAGACATGGCCGCCCTTCTTGTTGCCGACAACAATGTCGGGCCGCTCGTCGCCATTCATGTCCACGGCCATCACCTGGGTGCCCACGCCCGAGTTGTCATCGATCAGATGCGGCACGAACTCTGCCGTCCGGCCCGGTCCGCGCACTAGCTTGTACCAATAGAGGACCGCCGGCGCGTTGGGATCCACGTCCCCCGTCGGTCCGTGCGCCCAGAACCGTTTGCCAGTGACGAGGTCTTTCAAGCCGTCGCCGTCCATATCGACCAGGTCGAAGGCATGGGGCTGGGTGAACTTGACGCCGTAGGGACTGTCGGCCGGCTCTCGATTCATGAAGATGTGCGGCTTGAAGGTGATTTGGCCGCTCTCCCGCACCTGTTCATACCACGCCAATCCGTGGCCGTGCGAGGCAAGGCAGGTGATGACATCGGCCAATCCATCGCCGTTTATGTCGTAGGCGAACATCTGGGCGCCGCCCACGGGCATGCCTTCCTGGGGTGGCGAGAAGGGGTAGGGATGGTGTTTCCAGACCGGATCTCCGGCCAGGGAGGCAGGTTGTTCCCACCACCCGTCCTTCTCGAGCAGATCGGGCCGGCCATCGCCGTTCACGTCTCCGACACCCAGCCCGTGATTGTACTTGTGATAGTTCTTGTTGGGCGTGACGGGGTGGAACGTCCAGGGCTGCGTCGGCTGGCCCGGATCCGGCATCGCATAACCAAAGAACCCCCTCGAGTTGCAGATGAGTTCGGGCGCCGCATCCCCCACCAAATTGTCGAACATCGGCGATTCGTTGTCCACGATGTCGAATGCCGTGTGCCGCGTCCAGTGTCCGGCCTTGTTCCGGGGGTTTTCAAACCAAAACGCCTCCTCGCCGGGCAGCCCGACGATGAGAATGTCCGTCCAGCCGTCGCCGTTGAAATCCCATGTCCAGGTGAAAAAGTTGTCCGAGTATGCGTTGTTCGAGCCGAGTGCACCCTCGAAGCCCGGCAGCGTCTCCTCCTCGCCGGCCGCGTTCTTGCGCTTGAAGGTGGCCGTTGCCGGGCGGTATTCGTGCCGCTTCGCGAACTCCGGCCCCTCCCACCAGAACGGCCCGTAAACGGCATCCATCTTGCCGTCGCGGTTGAAATCCCCCGCCGCCGCCCCCTCAGCCCAGAAATGGGGTGTCAGTTGGATCTTCTTGAACGTGTGTAAGGTTGCACCCCGTGCAAGACCCGGCAGAGCGACTGCAGTCAGAACGGCGCCGACGATGAGCGTCTTGATCATGTGCAATCTCTGGCACTTCGATTGTACTGGGTCAAGCCGGATGAAGAGGGGCCACGCCACGATCCTTTCATTTTTGGACGTGGTCGAGCAGGGGTGGGAGGGCGATGAGTGTACGGATGCTGACGGGTGCATTTCAGCTCCTGGTGCTTGCGCAGAAATCATCGTGGAAGGTGGGCGGATGCGCGGCTCGGAAGCTTGCACTCCAATGGAAGAGACTGGCACACTGGCGAGACTTCGGCCGGCGCCCCTTATTCCTGCCTGCCAACTCGAGCCATCCTGGATGTTCGAGCCGGCATGGATTGGACCAGCCGCTGCGATCCGTCAGGGCCGTTCGGTTGCACGACGCGCCGAGTCCTGAATGATGGATACATGACAGCAATTCGTTGACGCTTGCACATGACGATCTCGATCATCCTGGCCCATCCGACACCCGGCAGTTTCAATCACGCCATCGCCGAAACCGTGCGCGCCGTCGCCACAAACCGTGGCCACACTGTCCACTGGCATGACCTTTACGCCGAAGGCTTCGATCCGGTCCTGCCTTCGTCCGAACTCCCGAAAGACGCTCCGCTCGATGCTCGAATCGCCGAGCAGATCGATGAAATCGTCACAATCGATGGAATTGCGATCGTCCACCCGAACTACTGGAGCCGGCCTCCGGCGATCTTGTGCGGGTGGGTGGACCGGGTCTTGCGGGCGGGGCGAGCCTACCAGTTTGTTCCCGACGGGAAAGGTGGCGGCAAGGCCCAGGGCCTGCTCAAGGCTCGATGGGGGATGGTTTTCAACACCGCAAACACGCCCCAGGAAATCGAGGAGAAGGTCCTGGGAGACCCGCTCGAAGTCCATTGGCGCAAAGTCGTGTTCGGCCTCTGCGGCATCACCGATGTGGTCCGATGCGTTTTCAGTCCGGTCATCGTCAGCACCGATGACCAACGCCGCGCCTGGTTGGACGAAGTGCGGGCCGTGGCCGAGAAGCACTTGCCATGAAGCGTGGTTCCGTAGCCGCGGACGTGAGTCCGCGCCATCTCGCTCCGTCAAAAGCAGAAATCAGCGCCGACTCACGTCGGCGGCTACAAATCGGTTCATGGTCCCCGTGCGCATTCGACCGCTGAATGTCAAAACTTGCCATGAGCAACAAATCCGTTCCCATGAGCCCGCCTGTTGCAGCCAACCGGGTCGACCTGCACGACGACGTGGTGATCAACGAGAAATGGACGGATGCATTGCCGGATGGAGAGTGGGCCCCCTCCGGTTCAGCCAGGGTGGCGTCCGGGACGGAGTTGATCTTCGCCGATCCTCCCAGCCAGGCCGCTTCCCGTTTCTACCGTGTTCTTCTGCTGCCGTAATCCGCGGATGAACCGCGCCGCACGGGGCCTGCACGGGATGAGAGGCGCGGCGGCTCGCGCCTGCTTCTGCCCGCAAAGGCAGCCGCACCGCGAGAGGGAATCGACGGTGCGGCGGGCCGTTCGAAGCCGGTTGGCCGCGTGGTTTCTCTGCCTTGCTCTGCCGATGGTTGCGGCACGATCGGGCGATCTGGTTCTGGTGCGCCAGTACGCCACAACTCTCTGTGATGAGAGTCCCGACGCCCGCCAAACGCGGCACCAAGTCATCGCTCTCCGGCGGCAGGGGCCAGCGGTCATGGTCCGTCGCGGCGCGACCGCAATGGCCCCGGAGAACTCGATCGAGTCGTGTGTCGCAGCTTTGTCTTACGGTGCGGACGGATGCGAGGTCGACGTGCGTCGGACGCGCGACGGCATTCTTGTGCTCTTTGACGACGAGGCGTTGGACCGCATTACCGACGGCTTTGGGCCCATGCGCGATGCGACGTTGCGCGAGATGGTCTCATTGAGACCTAAGGTCGCCTATGGCCGCCCCCTGTTCAGTTCCCCGCCGACGTTTGCCGCTTTGCTCGATGTCGCCAGGCAGCAGAATATGCTGCTCGACCTGCACCTGAGGGAACCTGGATTGGAATCAGACGTCGCACGTTTGCTCGAAGAGGCCGATGCCTGGGACCACGTCACCCATGTGAGCACACCGGACACCAGCCGCCGGTTCGAGAATGCGCGCTTGCGGCCGCTCGCCTACAAGGCCCGACTTTGTGAGAACGGACGCGACATGGATCCTGCCGCCGTCGCTGCGGCCTTGGCTCGACCCGGCGCGATGCTCCTGGTCGATGATCCGCGCGTGGCAGCCCGTCTTCTGGGCCGTGCGCCTTACCAACCGTTGCCCTACACCACAACCTTCAAAATCGCCGCCGAACCGCCGTTGTCCACCAGCCTGCCCCCTGCCGGCGATTTCGGGTCGCTCGCTGTCACGCGCGCCCTGGCAGCCCTGCCACATGCGAACTCGGCAAGTTGGTTGCTCGAGCTCATGGCCGGGCGGCGCAACCCCGCCGGCCCGCAGCACCGCCTGACCGAACGCGCGTGGGCAGCCCGGCGGCTCGGCGATCTGGGGCAGAAGCCGCGTCCGGTCATTTCGGCACTGCTGCGCCAGGCACGCAAGCCAACTCCTCATCCGGACCGGGCATCCAGCGGACTGGACGCACTGACTGCGATTCAGGCGCTGGGTCAGCTCGGGGCAACGGAGTGCGCCGGCGATCTGATCGGCTTGTTGTATCGCCCGCCGACTCGTGCCTCGAGACCAGGGGAGGGGAACCTCAGTGCGGATTCCGGCTCGCAACCCCGCCAGACGTTCGAGTTCCGGAGGACCGGGTATGTGCTCAGGGCCCTGGGGGAATTGCCATGCGGGACGTCGCGCCGGTTTCTCGAACGTTACGTGCGCATGGACGAAGTCCAGGCCCGGCGATTCGGGCCGCCTCAGTTCGACGAGGCCACGCGCGCGCTCCTGCATCAACGCCTGGCTTGGGATGACATCGCCCGCCTTCTGCGTAGTTCCAATCCGGGGGTGCGGACAACGGCGATTCTCGAGTGTCTGGATGCCCCGACGGAGGAGAGAACGCTGGCACTAAGGACGGCTGTGCCGTGGGCTCTGGACCTGCCTCGAGCCAAACGGTGAGATTCGCTAATAGGACTCCGCTATGGGGCTGCTCGAGTGTTCCTGGAGCCACGCCACGTCCGGGTTGTCAGGGGAAGGCACGTCGAGTTGGATCGCCTGATTGCTGCGCAGGGCCGGGATCGTGCGCCGATCGTGCCATCGTTTGATCTCGGCATGGCCGTCGGCGAAGGAGATGCCCGCCGCCCGTGCGTGGTAGCTGGCGGGGTAGTCGACGATCTTGGCGAGCTTGCCCCGGCCCTTGAGATTGGTCTGAAATAAACCGTCATTGATGCTGTCCTCTCGTTCGTCCATGAAGACCCAGGCCTTCGAGGGTGGCGGATCCACGATGTCGCCTGTCTTGCGGAAGACACGGTACTTGTCCTGGCCGATGGGGACGGTGCCCAGGTAATTCATCCAGCAGTTCATCGACATGCTGCGCACCCGCGGGAACACGGCGCCGCCGATGTTGACGGTGCTCCGGTCCGCCGGACAGCGATAGATGCGCGCGGGCACGTCATACGGCCCGAGTTGGGAAAACCTGCGATCGGTCAGGTAAAGCGTGTTGGTGTTGTCCGGGCTGCTGCTGAAGTCCATCCAACCGGAAACCCATACCCCCGGTCCGGGAGACGAGCCGCCGATCACGCCCGGGAGATGGTCCTGATGTTCGTCGGCGTACATGGTCCACCCGAGCTGCAACTGGCGCAGATTCTTCAGGCAGTAAAGGCCCTGGGCCTTTGCCTTCGAGGACGAGAAAGTCGGCAGAAGCAACGCTATCAGGATGCTGATGATCGCCAAAACAGCCAGCAATTCGATCAGTGTGAATGCACTTCCCCCCTTCCGGTTCAAAAGCCGTCCGCGCGCGTACGTATGCGTCAAGTGAGACATGCCGCAATTGCTGATCGACGCGACTATAAACCGGACTCGAGGGGAATCAAGTCCAAAGGTTGCCCCTATTCGATCAGGCGCAGGTAGCGTCCCATCCAGTAGGGAAGCAGGAACTCGTCCCCTGCGAGCTCCCGCAAACCGCCGTTGCCGCCGTCCAGGACGAACGGGTTCCCGTTCCAGCGCATGATCGGTCGCTCGTCCGGGGGCAGGAGTTCCTCGGTGTCCTGCCCGCGAAAATTGGCGGGCCGACGCGTGAGATCCTGACGCCCCGAGTTGCGGACGGTCCAATCGACCAGATCGATTGGAAAATTGCGCAAGGTCCAGAGCGCGCCCGCGATGTCGAATGGATCGGCGCCCGTCGCGGCCAGCACGAAATTCCAGAGGGGATTGCGCTCGATCTTCTCGATTTCCCAGTGGTCCTGGATCGCCGCGGCGTACAGGCGTCGCAGGTCCTCGGTGAACGCGAAACGGTAAAGGACCCAGTACGTGTAGAACGCAAGCTCGTCGTCGGAATGGTTCCACGCGTCGCCCATGTCGTGCCCGCGGAAGACGAATCCGGGCGTTGGGCGAATGAGGGCCATGCTGTTTGTGATGTTGCGCAGGTAACCGTGCCTTTCGAACAATTCGTAGGCCTTGTCCCGATAGACCGGCTTGCCCGTGGCGTGATGGGCAAACTGAAGAAACGCGATAATCTCGGCGCTGTTGAGCCGCCGATCGACAATGGTGGGCGGATAGTGGTTCACGTACTCGGGATGCCATCGACCCCAAAGAGTCGGCTGGCCGTCGACGTCGACCAGATAGTAGTTGTGGCGGAGGATGTGGTTGATGATCCGTTCGTACCCCGCCGCGATCCGGCTCTTCTCGTCGGGCGTGCGCGCCGCCACCTCCCAAAGCACCGCGTAGGCGAATGTCTGCCCCGTGATCTCGTCGCTGCTGGTGTGCGCCTTCCACTCCCAATGGCGTTCCGGCGCCAAGTGCCAGCGCTCGGGATCAGAAACCTTGAATCCCGTCCGCTCGAATGTGCGAGCGGGGAAACCGTCCAGCCCGTTGATTGACTGGAGCCGCTCGAGGGCCGCGAAGGTCTCCCACGCGTTGGCGCGCGCCTTCTCGTCGTCCGTGGCGGCATACCGAAAGGCCTGGCTGGCGAGATACGCGCTGCTCCATGTGCCGTCGTTGTCGGTGTCAATCATCTCGGCTGATGCCATGTCCCCGGGCTTGTTCAGGCGCAGCTCCGCGCATAACCCGTAGCGGATGTGCCGCTGCCGAATCTTGTCGTCGTAGTACCGTGCCTTGTCGGCCAGCGTGATCCGCGGAAACTCGATCTTGCCCAGGCCGCCCTTGGTGAGGACATACATGTCGCCCAGCGGGTCGGCTTGGAGATCGAGGACGTGGTCGTCAGGCAGCCACCGCTTCGAGGCATAGTATTTGAAGGATCCCGGCTCCGTCTGGCAAAACGCGCCCTGCGTCGTGCCCGCCCACAATGCGCCAGGCAACGGACGCAACGCGGTGATGTGCGTGGCCGGCAGCCGCTCCTGCAATGGAACAAGGTGTTTCCCGCTCCGCAGATCGAGCACGTAATAGCCGCGGGTGGTGCCCACAAACAGTTCCGCGCCCCTGAAACCGAGCGCCGTCAAATCCGTGCCTCGATGGAAGAGATCGACCTGCGGTCCGGTCATGCGGTAGATGGTATCGTTGGCCAGGATGAAAAACTGGACGCCCCACGCGTAGACCCGCTCCGTTTGGCGGGTGACCTGAAAGGGCAGATTCGTCCACGACGCCCCGGCCACCAGGAGCAGATTCGTGGGCGCCGCCAGGAGAGCCACGCCCTCGGCGTTGACCGCCGCACTGCGATAGACGCCTTTGGGCAGAGCCACATGGTATTGCCCCGCCAAATCGTTCGAGAGTAGTTTGTCCTCGAACAGGTAGAAGACATGGCCGCTTTCGCCCACCAGATCGAGCGGCACGATGCCGGCCAGCGGGCGAAAGCTCTGGTCCAGTGCTACACGCTCCCCAAACACGCGTCCGACACCCTTGTCCGTCAACACGTAGGCAATCCCATCCCGCTGCACCGCCAGACGACGGTACTCTGCTCCGTCCAGTTCGGGCGCTTGCGCCAAACGCACCGCCATCGGCTGGCGAAAAGGCGCGTCGGGCAGAGCCGCGGCCGGGGCCGGAAGCGACGCAAGCACGAGAGCCGAAAGACAAGACGCGAAACGTGAAGATTTCATGGCTGCGACTTTTGCACAGACCCTTAGTTCAGAGATCCCGCCATAAAGGCGATCAGACCGACAACCATCAGACCGATCGCCACCCACCAGACCCAACCGCGTTGACCCGACCGCCGTTGATTCGGACTGAACTCGCGTGCGACAAAGTCGTCATAGTCGAACTCCTGGTCCGGCAAATCCAACGCGTCATAGCGTGCCTGATCCGACCATCCCGTCCGTTTGTCAGACCCGCACTCAGGGCAGGCCGCCGCTCCCTCTGGAACCTCGGTTCCGCAATGCGGACAGATGCCGGGTGTCGATGAATCGCAACTCATGCGCTCACAGTCGGGTGCTAAATGTCCAGGGCTTCCAACGAAGCTCCGCCTCAAACCGACCAGTTGCCGCTGGCATACGCCCGCGCCTGCGCGCATCTGGTCGGTTTGAGGCGGAAATCCATTCGATGCGCTTTCGCGGCACAGCGGCCTGCCTTCCAGAATCGGAGCTTCAATGGCGTCAGCGCAGGGCGTGAGTTCGCACCGCACGTCTCACCTGCAAACTGGGCCCCGGTCCGCCATCAGAACGCTCCTGGCCCAACATGTCATTCTCAGCATTGAATGTCCAGCGCGCCTGCCCAACTCCAGTCGCGTTGCATCTGTAGGTTGTCGGTATTCGGAATCGAGGAAATCCGTCTTGGTTGGCAGAACCGACGAAGCGCGAGGGGCTCGGGAAGGTTATTCACAGCATATTCACAACATGTTTACTATCAATATTTTGCAACTTTTTTTTGTTGACAGGAGTGTGTTCTGATGTATGGTGTGACCAGTTCATTGAAAGAACAGGAAAGGATTGCGGGGGCCTGAACGGTCCGGCAGGCCTTTCCGAAGATATTCCCAGGCGACTGGGGAAAGGCTGGGGCAGGCTGGTTGGCCCAGCCCCTGTGAGGAAGAGCGGATCGTGAGGTCTGCGCGTCTTGCAGGCAGGATTCACCAGTTCCTCTGGCGGCATTCGCGCGCCGTCAGTGACGCGAGCAAGGAACTGAGCGACGAGGGGCGATGAGAAGCCGCTCCGAGTCGAGTCAAGTCAACTCGGGCTGGTTTCGGGCTCGAGCCAATCGCAGTCACCCAGAGGGTGCGTAGCTGCTACTGCGCGCCAGCACGCGGCGGACGGCTCTGGCGGTTGTTCCGAATGAGGGCCGCCCGACGAAATGCGCCGAAAGGCGAGACAAAGCGAGCGTCTGTCGCGGGGAGGGCACAGGGCGAGGCAGGTCCTGTGAAAACCTCCCAAAGCGCTGGCGATGTTAAAAACGGCACCGCTGGCCTATGAGCGTAAGGCAGCTTGAGAGGTAAGAGGTCAGACCCGTGGCACCGGGCCAACGCACCGCCACACGCGGTGGCCGACCCGGTGCAAGCGGCAAAGACGCGAAGCAACGGTCATAGACGTGTCTTTGCCCGGTTCGCAAGCCGGTGGCGCAAACACCAGCGCAGTCGAGCCGAGAGGCCTCACTCGATAATTCAGCGACCGCAAGGCGCTGGACGGCCCTGCTATGAGGCCGACAACTCCGTTTGCCGTGGAGAATGGCGTCGGGAAGCTGGCAGCCCAATCGAGAGGCGCCTAATGCCAGCCCGGGGAAGAGAGCGTGGCGAACTCCCACTCCCAGATTTGTCCCTGTCTGGTCCCGCGATCGGGCAGGGACAATTTCTTTTCTCATCCCACGTATCTGCGTGCCACAAGGCAGGCGTTGTGGCCGCCAAAGCCGAAGGAATTGTTGACAATGGCGTCAACCGTCATTTCCCGCGCCGCATGAGGCACGAGATCGAGGTCGCAGGCCGGGTCGGGATGATCGAGGTTGAGCGTGGGGGGCACAACGCCCGTCTGGATCGCCTTCGAGCAGACGGCCATTTCGACGGCACCGGCCGCTCCGAGCATGTGACCGGTGGCGCCCTTGGTGGAACTGACGGCCAACCGGCTGGCATGCGCGCCAAAGACGGTCCGGATGGCCTGGGCCTCGCAGATGTCGCCCTGGGGGGTGGCCGTGCCGTGAGCGTTGATGTAACTGATCTGCTCCGGCGCCATCCCCGCCGAGCGGAGCGCCATCCGCATGCACCGGGCAGCCCCTTCGCCCTCGGGCGAGGGGACTGTCATGTGATGGGCGTCGGCCGTGTTGCCGTAGCCCATCACCTCGCAGTAGATTCGCGCGCCGCGTCGGCGCGCATGTTCGAGATTCTCGAGCACCAGCACGCCCGCGCCTTCTCCCATGACGAAGCCGTCCCGGTCCGCGTCGAACGGACGCGCGGCGCGTTTGGGCTCCGCATTGCGCGTGCTCATCGCCCGCATGGCGCAGAAGCCGCCGATGCCCAGCGGCGTAATGGTGGCCTCGCTGCCCCCGGCGAACATCACATCGGCGTCCCCCATCTTGAGCGTGCGCCATGCCTCGCCGATGGCATGCGAGGAGGTCGCGCATGCGGAGCAGGTCGCCAGATTGGGGCCGCGCAGGCCGTGGAACATCGAGAAGAGGCCCGACGCCATATTCAGAATGAGCATCGGGATCATGAAGGGCGACAGGCGGCCCGGTCCCTTGCTCAACAGAATCTTGTGTTGTTCTTCAGTGGTATGCAGGCCGCCAATCCCCGAGCCGAGGAAGGCGCCGATGGCGTCGCGATTGCATCGATCCAGATCAAGCCCCGAGTCGAGCAAGGCTTCCTTGGCCGCGACCAGGGCGAATTTCATATAGCGATCCGTGCGCCGCTCGTCCTTGGCCGAGGGGAATGCGCCGGTGGCATCGAGATTGCGAACCTCGGCGGCAATCTGGCAGTCGAACTGTGTCGGGTCGAAGAGCGAGATGCGGTCGATGCCGCACTGGCCGGCGAGGAGATTGGTCCAGAAGGTGTCAACCGAGTGGCCCAGACACGACACAACCCCCAGTCCGGTGATCACCACGCGTCGTTCGGTTTGCGAGATCGCCATAGAACAAAAAGGGCAGCTCGCGCTTGAATCCGGCGGGGCTGCCCAGTTCAATCCGCAGGCTCTTACTTCTGCTGCAGATCTTCGATGTACTTGATCACATCGCCCACGCTTTGCAGCTTCTCGGCCTCTTCGTCGGGAATCTCCTGTCCGAACTCCTCTTCCAAAGCCATCACCAACTCGACGGTGTCGAGTGAATCGGCCCCTAGATCCTCGATGAACTTCGCCTCAGGGGTAACTTGATCGACAGTTACACCCAACTGTTCGACGATAATCTCTTTAACCCTCTGCTCGATGGATTGTTCAGCCATGCGTCTCTCCCATTTCGTTTTCAGGTTGCGGTTGTGTCTATGCGACGTCCTCCGGAGCGTCAAGTCCCGATTGGCTAATTTTTTACCTTCACCGCGGCGTCCGATGCAGCCGCTCGAGCCCGCGGACTGTCGGGCGATCCGACACGTGTCCGCCGCCGAGAAACAGCAGCATCCCAACCCCGGCTTCGCCACTCCGCGACAAACGCTCTGATCAAAAATCGGCCGGGCTATGCCCGGGGCGGCAGCTTCCTCTCAACGGGGCTCTTCTCGAGGGTGACATACTTCGGCAGCCCGCCGTCCATCGGCACCTTCACCTCGCCCTCGACCAACGGCCGCACATACTCGATAAACTTCTCGTTGGGCATGAAACCGTCCTCGCTCACCCAATCGCGCGGCACGAAATGCTCGACATTCGCCACCTCGGCCAGCGGATGCAGCCCGGTGCTCCAGGCCATCGTCCCGTCTTCACGAAGACTGCGGACGATCTTGACCATGAAGCCGCTCTGCCCATCGACGGCCGCGCGCACCGCCGCCTCGCCGCAGGCAAAGGCATTGTCGATGTCGGTCAGACTCGCGGAGTGCCCCGCGGCGCGCTGGGCGTATCCCAAGATCACAGTGCGCGTCTTGGTGTTCAACCTGCCCTGCACATGCTCCTTAAGCTTCTCGGCCGCGCCGGCCAGGACCGGATGTCCGAAGCTATCCAGACGGGTCACGTCGGCCCCGATTTCCTTCCCTTCCTGGTCCTTCAAGCCCTCGCCGACCACCATCACGCAATAGCGATAGGCCTCGACCACCTCTTTGATCTTGGCCAACAGCGCCTCCATGTCGTACCGAATCTCCGGCAACAGAACAATGTGCGGTGCGGCGGCCGGGTTGCCCCGCTTGGCCAGCACCGTCCCGCCCGCAATCCATCCCGCCGACCGGCCCATCACCTCGATGATGCAGCACGATCCGTCATCGGTCGCCATGCTCCCAACATCGATGCCGACTTCCATCACGACGGTGGCATTGTGCTTGACGACGGACCCGTACCCGGGGCAACTGTCCGTGAAGGGAAGGTCGTTGTCGATCGTCTTGGGCACGCCGATCACACGCAAATCGTAGCCGCGCCTGACGGCGTCCTCATGGATTTTGTGGGATGTGTCCTGGGAATCGTTGCCCCCGGTGTAGAAGAAGTACCGAATGTTGTGGGCCTGAAAGACCTCGAACAGACGGTCCATATCCTTGGCGGCCTGGGCCGGCTTGCGCTTGAAGTCGATCTTGTAGCGGCATGTGCCCAGGGCGGCCGCCGGCGTGTGCTTCAATCCCTCGATCGTCCTCGATTTCTCGTCGTTCAGGTCGATCAGATTCTCCTGGAGAATGCCCAGAATCCCGTTGAGCCCTCCGTAAATTTCCTCGATGCATTCGTGCTTTCCAGCCTCGCGGATCACTCCCGCCAGGCTGGCGTTTATCGCACAGGTCGGCCCTCCCGACTGAGCGACCAGCAAATTCCCAACAAGTTCAGCCATAATCGTTTTCGTCTCCACTCCGCCTTCTCCGTTGCCTCACGGACAGACACCAAGTCCAGTTAAATTGGGCCTGACACTGCCAACCGGCCTGATTGATGTCAAAGCGGAACTACGCCCAACAAGCGGAACTACCCCGCGCCTCCTTTTGCCCTTGAGGCTGCCCCGACCCTTTGTTACACCCTGCGCAGACTCGGACGCCTGCCCCCCCAGTCCAGGCGGGGGCTTCGCCCCGATTGCGATTCACAGAGCACACGAGATTATCACGATGAGATGCCTCCTGAACCGGAATTGCGGATTTTTCCTCACTGTGTTTGGGCTGTTCTGGTTCGGCGTCTGCCATCCCCACTTCGGGCGGGCGGAGGAACTGCGCGCGTTCTGGGTGGACACCTTCCACGCCGCCATGCGCAACGCGACTGAAGTCACCCGGATCGTGTCCGACGCCCGGGCCGGCAATTTCAACGCCCTGATTGTCGAAGTGCGCAAACGGGGCGACGCCTACTACAACAGCCGGTTCGAACCTAAGGCCTCGGACGTGGCCTCCGGCTTCGATCCGCTGGCCGAACTTCTGCTCCAAGCCCACAATGCCAGTGCCGGACCGCGGCTGGAAGTCCACGCCTGGATCGTCACCTACAACATCTGGAACAAGGAAACCACGCTTCCGCCCCAGGCAGATCACCCCTTCCGATTGCACCCGGACTGGCTGACACAATCCTCGACCGGCGCCTCCTGGGACGGGTCGAACTACGCATTCGATCCAGGCCATCCCGATGTTCAGGAACACACCTTCCAGGTCGCCATGGATATCATAAGCCGGTACGACATCGACGGCTTTCAGTTCGATTACATTCGTTACGCCGGCAACACCTGGGGCTACAACGACGTCGCCGTCGCCCGATTCAACCGGGAGACCGGCAGCACCGGCAAACCGGCCCCGGACGATTCGGCCTGGCTGCAGTGGCGTCGAGACCAGGTCACCAGCCTGGTCCGGCGCGTTTACCTCGAGGCCATGGCGGTCAAACCGAACCTCAAGATCTCGGCGGCGACGATCACCTGGACCCCAAGCGCCATCTCCTACGCCCAATGGCTTACCAGCGCCGCCTACTCGAAGGTTCTTCAGGACTGGCGCGGCTGGCTCGAGGAAGGGATTCTGGACATCAACATCCCCATGGCCTATTTCCGCCACGAGCAGAACGCGGGCGACTGGGCCAATTGGAGCAGGTTCGCCAAGGAAAACCGCTATGGGCGGCACTTGGCCCTGGGGGTGGGCGCCTACCTCAACACCATCTCGAACACCCTGGTGCAGATGACCTCCGTGCGCCACGCCACAGCAAGCGCCCCCCCGTCCGAAGGCGTGGTGTGCTACTCGTATGCCGTCCCCGTCAAGGACGGTGTGCCGCGCGACGAGTTCCTCGCGGCCCTCACCGGCCCCACAAGCCATCACCCCAATACGCCCGCGCTCTTCCCCACGCCCGTCGACCCGCCGGCCATGCCCTGGAAGTCAACGACTGGCCCAGCGCTTCTCATGGGCTACGTTCGAGACGCCCAAACCGGCCAACCGCTCGAAGGTGTCACGATCGAGGTCTGCGATGCGGCCACCCCGTTTCTTCGGACTGATGTGAACGGATTCTTCGGCCTGACGCGTCCGCCCAACAACCGCCTGAGTTTGGTCACATCCGCCCACGGCTACGCAGCGCAAGAGCGCTGGATCGCGCTTGAACCCGGAGTGACCACACAGGTCGACTTCCACCTCGCTCCGCCCGATCCGGACACTGCGCCCGAGAACATCCGCATCTCGACGGGCGCAAACAGCGCCCTGGTCTCGTGGTCCACACGCACCCCCACCGCCGGCCAAGTTCTCTACGGACTCGGCGGTCCCTGCGACTCGGACGGAGCAACTGCATCCGATCAGACTGTGGCCACCAACCACACGGTGTTCCTGGATTCTCTGACTCGCCGCGACGACAACGATCCTCGGCCATTCCGTCTCCGCGTCGTCACATGGACCGACCGCTCGACAAACCTCTCGAACCTCCGCCTCTTCAGCCCGGCCTGGCCCCGGATTTCCGACGATACTGAAGCCCGTTGGACCGGGTCCTGGACGTTCGTCACCAACTCGGCCGAAAGCCTCGGCCGAGCCTACCGGCGGGCCTCAGCGGTTTCCGGCACCGCCACCGCTGAACTGACGTGGCGGACGCGCATCTATACGCCGGGTCTCTACGACCTCAGCGTTCTTTACCCCGCCGGCGCCAACGGATCGTCCGGCGTGCGCTATGAAATCGAATCCTCCGCCGGCCGAACCGCCGTTGTCGTGAACCAGGCGGCGGGGGGCGGACTCTATCGCACCGTTGCCGCCAATATCCGGTTCGCGGCGGGTGAGACTGCAATCGTGCGTCTGCGCAATAACACCAGCTCAGGGACCGGATCGTATGTCCTGGCCGATGCCGTCCGTTGGACCTTGCGGCCCGGACAAGATCCGCCTTCGCCCGGCCAGACCCCCGAGTGGTGGGCCGCGCATTTCTTCATAGAGCCGTCCGATCCCGCGCTCGATTCCGACGCCGACGGCTACACGAACTACGCGGAATTCGTGCTGGGCTGCGATCCAACCGATCCGGCTTCTTTGTTCCAGTTCCGCTCCGTGTCGTTCGACGACAAAGGATGGCACATCCGGTTCCACCCCCGCCGCCAGGGGCGCGCCTATCGGTTGCTGCGCGCCCCCGATATCGAATCGGCGGTGTGGCAGCCGGTCGCTTCAGCCAGTCTTGCGGCCGGCCCTGACAACGAAGGAGTGTTCACGGATTCGGCTCCCGACCCAGCCCAGACATTCTACCGACTCGAAGTCGATCTCTAGCGAGCGCGCCTCACACCAAATCCCAGTCCTTAGAGCCATGAAAAGCCCCCGTGTTTCCCCGCCCCTCTCTGCCGCGCCTCGCTCCTTGGTCCGAATGTTGCATGAAGCTCCACGGCGCCTCTTCGCATTCATTCGTCAAGTGTCCAGGCTTCATGTGAAAACAGGCTGCACATCGGCGCCGCCCTCGACTTCGACTCTGTCGGCTTCGTCGATCGCGGGTGTGTCTCTGGTCCTGATCGCGCTTTTCGCCGATGGCATTCACGCAGCTTCGAACGCCGACACGAACCGCGTGCCAGGGGTGGTGATTCACCATAGCCCGCAATCGTCGGGCATCTACATCGGGTCGCCAAGCCTGGCCGTGCTGCCCAACGGCGATTACGTGGCTTCGCACGACGAGTTCGGCCCGAAGAGCACCGAACACCAACGCGCCATCAGCCATGTCTATCGCTCTGCCGACCGCGGCCAATCGTGGCAGCGCATCGCCACTATCAACGGCGCCTTCTGGTCAACGCTCTTTACCCAAGGCGATAGCCTCTACCTCATTGGCACCGATAAGCACCACGGAAACGCCGTCATCCGCCGCTCGAAAGACGGCGGTCGGACCTGGACCGAGCCGCGCGACCACCGGTCCGGGCTCCTCCGGGACGACGGTCAGTACCACTGCGCGCCGGTGCCCGTTATCGAGCATCGGGGCCGGCTTTGGCGCGGTATGGAACGACGCGATCCGCCGGTGGGGTGGGGTGTCAATTACCGCGCCGGCATGCTCTCCGTGGCCGTGGATGCCGACTTGCTCGATGCGGGTCAGTGGACGTTCGCAACGTTCCTCCCGAGCAACACGAACTGGAACCAGGGCGATTTTGGCGCCTGGCTCGAAGGCAATGCTGTCGTCGCGCCCGATGGCGAACTGGTCGATGTGCTCCGCGTCCAAACCCGGTCCCCGGATGAAAGAGCGGCGATCGTGCGGGTCGTTGATGAGGGAAAGACGATGAGATTCGATCCCGATCGCGGCTTTGTCCCTTTCCCCGGCGGCGCCAAGAAATTCACCATTCGTTGGGATGACCGGGCCTCGCTGTACTGGACGCTGGCCACGATCATACCCGAGCCATTTCGCGCCCCTGGTCCGGGGAGCATCCGCAACACCCTCGCCCTGACCGCGTCACCTGATCTGCGCACGTGGACGGTGCGCTGCATTCTCCTGCACCATCCCGACACTGCAAAGCACGGCTTCCAGTATCCCGATTGGCTCTTTGACGGCGAGGACATCATTGCCGTCGTGCGCACGGCCTTCGAAGACGGCCTGGGCGGCGCGCGCAACAACCACGATGCCAACTTCCTCACCTTCCATCGGATCACCGGATTTCGCCGGCTGACTCCGTCCGATTCAGTCCCCATCGAGATGCCGCGATAACGGGTCAATCGCGTTCAAGGGGTCAAGGATTCTCCAGAACGAGGCGCGGGAGAGAAGGGCGGGGAGAGCAGGGGACTCCTCATGGGGAAGAGGAAGACTGGATTTGCTCTGAGGCGCTCGCTAGACCCTCAAACCGCTCAGGTCGACTTCAAGTCGCTTCTTCTCGGCGAGCAACTCGGCCATGCTGACCTTGCCCCGGCGCAGGCCGGCTTCGCGGCCCAGGATCGTGGCCAAGGCGCCGTCTACAGAGCGGCGGACGGTCTCGTTCTCGAAGTTGCGGTCGATCACGCATTGATAGAACTTCGCAATGTTGCGCACCGCGCCGGCTTCGTAGAGGTTCTGCACTTCGCCGTTGTAGCCGTCGTTGGGGCCTTTGGACGCCACCCTCCCGCCGTAGGCAATCTGGGCGGTGCCGACGTGGCCCTGCGCCTGACAGACAACATCGAAATCGGTCAGGTTGTTGAGATGTTTGCCACGATGACTCAGAACAA
This sequence comes from Verrucomicrobia bacterium ADurb.Bin006, assembly GCA_002071485.1. Taxonomy (GTDB): domain Bacteria; phylum Verrucomicrobiota; class Verrucomicrobiia; order Limisphaerales; family J093; genus MWFF01. The sequence goes on from MWFF01000197.1 coordinate 141,053, forward strand.
GCCCGTTCTCGAACTCGAAAACGAGCTGGAACACGTCATGGCTGTCGCCGTGCGGATCGCCCCGACCGACGCGCGAACATCCCATGGCGCTGATGGGGCGTTGACCGGCGATCCAGAGGGCTGCATCGACGGCATGAATACAGGCGTTGACGTGGTAGCCGCCGCCCAGCACCACATCGTTGCACCAGACCAGGCCGCGGAAGCGGTCGGCGACGTTCTTCGTCTTGGCCGGATCGGGAAACAAGCCGGCGAAGTAATGGCTGTTGATCGAAATCACTTTGCCGATTTCACCCGCGTGGATGCGCCTGACGACTTCGATGTTCTGGGGGTCGGTGGGGATCTGGTAATCGACCAGGAACACCCGTTCGAGAGTGGCCGCCTTGCGAGCCGCGGCCTCGATCTCGAGACAGCCCCACACATCGACCGCCACGGGCTTCGCCATATATACGTGCAAACCGGCGTCGACCGCCGCCCGGGCATGTTCAGGGAAGAAATACGGCGGCGTCTCGAGAGCGATGGCCTCGACGCCCGATTCGATCAGTCGCCGGTAACCATCAAGGCCCGAGAAGCGACGCGAGGTGTCCACTCCCAAGCCGTGGCCGCAGGTGTCAGCCACTTCCTGGAAGTAGTCCGCCACTGCCCACATCTGGTAGCCGCCGTGCCGACGAAACAGCCCAGCGATCCAGCACCCTCGGCCCCCTGTGCCCACGACTCCCAGCTTGATCTTGCGACCGGGCTCAGCGGACGGACTTCGAGTCGCAGGGCTTTCCGCTGTTTGCCCGGCCCACTGGGCGTTGACCGATGCCGCGGCGCCCGCGGCCAGGGCGCCCCCCAGAAAACGCCGCCGGCTCAGATGATGCTTGGATTGAGCCGGTCTGGGTGGGCAGGGACCGATGTCAGATAAAAAGCGCATAAGAATTGTATGTTGGTCGCCGTGGTTTTCTGCGGGCAACTTCAGACCAAGCGCCCGCGGTTGGCAAGCTCGGACGACGGGGTGCTAAGGTTCTGGATTTCCGATCCGAGCGGGGTTACTGTCCGGCGATGACTTTTCAGTCAACCGAAAGTTCTGCAACGGGGCACTGGTCCGGGCGCTTCGACGATGCCGATTTCCAGCAGTGGGCGACCCGGTTGCGGTCGCACCTGAAGGCCCCGCAGGTTTCGCTGGGCCTGGTGTTCATGGCGCCCTGGCTCGCGCCGCACGCGGCGCAAGTGCTCGAAATCCTCCGTGTCCATGCGCAAGCCAGCCTGTTGGTGGGATGTTCGGGCGCAAGCCTCATCGCCGGCGGTCAGGAGATCGAGCAGCACCCCGGATTGGTCGTCAGTCTGTACCACATTCCCGGGGCGGATGTGCGGGCGGTTCGGTTCACTCAGGCGGACGTCGAAGCCGAGGAGGGGCCCTCCTATTGGCAGAGTCAGGCCGGGCTTGACCCTGAGAACGTCCATGGCTGGCTGGTGTTCATGGATCCGTTTACGGTGGATGGCGAGCGGTGGCTAGGCCAGTGGAACGAGGCGTGGCAGGGATGCCCCACCTTCGGTGGGATGGCCAGCGGGTCTTCGAACGAGCAGGGGACCCAGGTATACCTCGATGGCAGCGTCCATGACGACGGCGCAATCGCCGTTGCCTTCTGCGGCGCGGTGAGCCTTGTCGGCGCGGTCTCCCAGGGGTGCGTCCCCATCGGCGAGCCGTGGACCGTGACCAAGGCCGAAGGGAATCTGATTCACGAGATCGGTAATCGTCCGGCCTACGAGGTGCTGGCCAGGACATTCAACGAATTGCCCCGCGCCGAGCAAGAGCGCGCCCAGGGCAACCTGATGCTCGGTTTGGTGACCAATGAGTATCAGGAGGAATTTCGGCGCGGCGATTTCCTGATCCGCAACCTCCTCGGCGGCGATCCCTCGACAGGCATTCTCGCGGTCGGGGCCCGGCCTCGCATGGGTCAGTCCGTTCAGTTCCAGTGCCGCGATGCCGCCACCGCGACCGAAGACATGATTCAGACTCTGCGCCGAGTCCGACGCACATTGGGGGAGCGTCCAGTCTATGGCGGATGCCTGTGCAGTTGCGGCGGGCGCGGCGTGCGCCTCTTCGGCACCCCACATCACGACGCCGCCCTGGCTCAACGGCACTTCGGTCCTCTGGGTCTGGCAGGGTTTTTTGGCAATGGAGAAATCGGGCCCGTGGGGGGGCGCAATTACCTCCACGGCTACGCCGCTTCTCTGGCCCTGATGGTCGGCAAATGATCCAACACACTTCCCCGGCCGATCCGCGCTCGGCCGTAAAGCCCGCGCCGCTTCTTCACCCGCTGACCTCGATCGTCGATCGCCTCGATTGGGCCAGTGTCTTTCCCGAAAAGCGTCCTGTCGAAGTCGAGTTGGGTGCGGGCGATTGCTCGTTCCTCCTCGAACTCGCACGCCTCCGTCCCGACCATAACTTCCTTGGCGTGGAACGTATGCTCGGCCGATTGCGCAAGCTGGATCGTAAAGGCCGCCGGGCCGGGCTGACCAATCTTCGCGGACTGCGCGTCGAAGCGGCTTACTGTCTCGAGTACCTGCTCCCGCTCGAAGGCGTCGAGGCTCTCCACGTCTACTTCCCGGATCCGTGGCCCAAGAGACGCCATTGGCGGCGGCGCTTGGTCAACGAACGGTTCCCCGACCTGGCCGCCCGCGTCCTCCGACCCGGCGGCTGGATTCACCTCCGCACCGACCATCCGGATTATTTCCAGCAGATGCGCCATGTGTTTGCCCCCCGCACCGCCTTTCGCGAAGTGCCGGTGCCCGACCATCTCGCCGCGCTCGAAACCGATTTCGAACGCGAGTTCGTCGCCCGGGGTGTCACAATCCTGCGCCTGTCTTATCGGTGCGATACGGATGGCAGTCCGGATGCGCCGCGGACGACCGGCTGTGTGCGATGAAGGCCCTGCAACTACATCGACAAGCATCGAGAATGTCCAAACTCCCCGTGGGCTAAAACAGATACGGCGCTCGCATCGCGCGGGACCGCAGCCGGTTGGCCTCCGCATCCCCGACGAATTCCGCCTTGCGGAGATCGAACGTCATGTTGCGCTTGAGCTGCTCGCAGATGTCGGCGGCAAGACAGATATTCATTGACTGCGCCATGACATCATGGTGCGCGACCGTTAGCCGACGCGATCGAATGCACTCGATGAAATCCCTTACGTGATTCAAGGGCCGCTGCGTCCGGGCCGTGTAGTCGGCCAGCACTTTCCTGTATTCGCGCAACAACGCCGGAGACGAGACATCCGTCTCCGAATAACCGTCGGCCGCCGCAACCCAACCCTCGGGCCCGTCGAATCGCTCGCCGCACGCCCCATGCCAGTACTCGCACTTCTCCCAAACCGACCCGGGCACGCGATAGAGAACCAGTTTCACCCCGTTCGACAAACGGGTCATCATGGTCTGATCGGGACCCGCAAACTCGAACTCGATCGACTGGACGCCGCTCATATCGAGCCCGGCCAGGGCCTGGGCCACTGTGTGGGCGCCCCACATCGCAACGTCCGTTGCGAAGTCGTAGAAGTGATACCACCCGCCGCCGTTGACGTAGCCGCTGTTGTAAGGGCGCCAGGGGCAGGGGCCCAACCAGATGTCCCAGTCGAGTTCATCCTTGGACGGCTCGGCTTCCGCCGGCAACCAGTCGTGACGCAACCCGTCGCGCCAGCGGCAGTCGGCGTAGGCGGTGTGGATTGGTCCCAAGCGGCCCGAGCGCGCCATCTCGATGGCGAACACGTGATGCGGTTCGCTGAGCCGTTGCGCCCCCGTCTGGTACACGCGCGCGTAGCGGCGGGCGGTTTCGGCGACCATCTGTCCCTGGGCCATTGTCAGGCAGGCCGGTTTCTCGCAGTAGACGTCTTTGCCGGCTCGCATGGCCAGCACCGACGCCAACGCGTGCCAGCGGTCGCCGGTGGCAATCAGAACCGCATCCACATCCGTCCGCTCGGCCAGAAACTGGCGCATGTCGCTGTACGCGGCGCAGTCCCGATTCCCCATTTTGTTGTCCACCAGGTTCTTCGCGGCCTGGCGCTGGCGCTTGAGAACATCGCAGACAGCGACCCACTGGACATCGGGCATGCCCAACAACACACTCAAGTCGTAGGCGCCGCGTCCGCCCATGCCGATCCCACCCATCACGATCCGTTCGCTCGGGGCCACCGCTCCGTCGCGTCCCAGCGCGGAGGCCGGGATCAGGCACGGCAGCGCCGCCGCACCCGCCGCGCCTCGGGCAAGAAACTGTCGCCTCGTGAGTCCTCTGTGCGTCTCGTTGATCATATGCCTCTTTGCTTTGTCAGGTCGGTTGACGGAACGTGGTACCCCCACCCTGAATTGAACAGGGATCAACGGTTTAGGAAACCGTCGCTCTATCCATTTGAGCTATGGGGGCAACCGTGGCCATCTCCGCTCGATCCCCCCCGGATGCAGCGCTCCGACTCCAACCTCCGCGAGGGCCGCGCCTGCAACCACCGCAGGCATGTCGCCCAAACCCGAGTCGAGACACCCTGAGTCCCGTGAGTTCCTCGAGCGTGTTCACAGGGGCCAGCCAACAGCGACCTAGTATGGTTTGATGAAGCGGCACCGCAAGCAGATTCGACAGATAAGCACCGCTCCAAACGAAAAGACCGTGTTGATTAGCAAACGGGATTCGTCGTAGGCTCCTCAGCACTGTATGCTTAACACACGCTTAAAACTCGTCGCTCCGCGCGTCGCGCCCGTTCTGGATGCGGCGTTCCGTCCGCCCGCCCTCGCCAACCGCGCTTTCGGTGCGCTGGCGGCTCAAACGGGCCGGGCCGTGCCGGTGCGAGTGGCACTCGAGCAGGCGAATGGTTCCATCGAGCACTTCGCCACCAACGTGCTGCCGGAGGATCATCCCGACAGCGGCGGGAACTTTCCGCACGTCGAGCGTTGGCTCAAGTTCCTCCTCTGGTCGCGTGGCGGTTTCCGGATTCACTTTGCCGGGCCGGCCTCGCTTGCCGAGGCGCTCGCCGGCCATTACAGGGCGCATGCGACCGGCAAATTCGATGCCGAGATGATGGGCGGTCGGATTTACGAGCGGCCTTTCGAGGTGCGCTGGTGCCAGCCGGATGAACTGCCGCCACACCGCTCGAACACGCAGCCGCTCGGACGCCACCTCGAAGGCTGCCGGATCGGTTTCGATCTGGGCGGGAGCGACCGCAAAGTAGCGGCGGTGATCGATGGGCGCGTCGTGTTCAGCGAGGAGGTGGTCTGGGACCCGGTGCGCCAGCCCGATCCACAGTATCATTACGACGGCATCATGCACTCGCTCCGGCGCGCGGCCGAGCACTTGCCGCGGGTGGATGCAATCGGCGGCAGCGCGGCCGGTGTGTATGTAAACAACCGCGTCAAGGTCGCTTCGCTTTTCCGCGGCGTGCCACCCGATCTGTTCAATCGCCGTGTGAAGGACCTGTTTTTCGAGATTCGCAAGGCGTGGAACAACGTCCCGTTCGAGGTGGCGAATGACGGCGAGGTAACTGCGCTGGCGGGCTCGATGGCGCTTGGCGACAACGCCGTGCTGGGCATTGCGCTGGGCACAAGCACCGCCGGGGGCTATGTCACCCCGCAAGGCAACATCACCTCCTGGCTCAACGAACTGGCGTTTGTGCCGGTCGACTACAATCCCGGCGCCTCGGTGGACGAGTGGTCGGGCGATTTCGGCTGTGGCGCGAGGTATTTCTCCCAACAATGTGTAGGTCGGCTGGTCGAGGTCGCCGGCATCCCGGTGGCCGCCGGGACACCCCTGCCGGAATGCCTCAAACAGGTCCAGGCCCTGATGGCATCGAACGACGAGCGCGCCCGTCGCATCTACCAGACCATTGGCACCTACCTCGGTTACACCATCGCCCACTTCGCCGACTTCTACGAGTTTCGTCATCTGCTCATCCTCGGGCGCGTCACGTCGGGGACCGGTGGCGAGGTGATTCTCGATGAGGCCAAGCACGTGCTGCAGGCCGAGTTCCCGGAATTGGCCGCCCGGGTGAACCTGCATACGCCCGACGAGAAGGAGAAACGACATGGCCAGGCCATCGCCGCGGCGAGTCTTCCCGTGATCCCTCATCCGTAATTGTCAGCTATGAACCCGTATCACCACCTTGTCAGCGAATATGCCCGGTACGCCCGGGAAGCGAAGAACTATCCACTGGGCGGCTTTCCGCCGGCCCCGAAACCGGAGCTCCCGGCCAACGCGCCCAAGGCTTTGATCTTCTCGCCTCACCCGGACGATGAGTGCATCGTCGGCGGTCTTGCGCTGCGCCTGTTGCGTGAGGCCCGCATGCACGTGATCAACGTCGCCGTCACCCAAGGCAGCAATCCCGCCCGCCAGGCGGAACGGCTCGAGGAACTCAGGAACGCCTGTCATTATCTCGGCTTTGGCCTGCTTCAGACCGGGCCGACCGGTCTCGAGAAAGTCAATCGCAAGACACGTGAGGGTCAACCCGCCGTCTGGCAGCCGATGGTCCACACGATCGCCCAAATCCTCCTCGAACATCAGCCCCGCGTGATCTTCTTCCCGCACGACCAGGATTGGAACAGCACGCATGAGGGAGTGCATTACCTGGTCACGGACGCCCTGCAGGAGGTCGGCACTCGACTCTCATGCTTCAGTGTCGAGTTCGAGTATTGGGGGCAGATGGACGATCCGAACCTGATGGTGGAACTGACGGCCACCGACGTCGCCGACATGGTGACCGCCCTCACGTTCCACGTGGGCGAGGTGAAGCGCAATCCGTATCACCTCGTCCTGCCGGCTTGGATGTTGGATAACGTCCGGCGCGGAGGAGAACTCGTCGGCGGCCAGGGGCAAGCGGCGCCCGATTTTGTGTTTGCCACCTTGTACCGGTTGCGACGCTGGACCGGCACACGCCTCGAACGGTTTTATGATGGAGGACGCAACCTGTCGGCCGGGGTCAATCCCGACAGTCTGTTTGCTTAGACCCTTAGCGATGGACCGGTCTGAAGCGGGTTAGCGGTTATTTCACACGCCTCGTGAGGCACCGTAGCCTGACGAACTACAGTGTCCGAGTTTCCTCGGACCACGCCGCGGGGTGGAGATTCCATGTTTCCATCAATTCGGCGGGCAGGTCCTCGAGAAACCGCGAAGGCTGTTGGGGGGTCTCGGCGCCGCCGACGCCAAAGCTGCGTGTGGCGGGGTAACAGAGGTAGAGCTCATTGCGGGCGCGCGTGATGGCGACATAGAACAGGCGTCGCTCTTCCTCCTCGCCTTCGACGCTCTTGGCGGACCGGGCTGAGGGGAATAAGCCATCGCAGAGCATGATGAGGAACACGACGTCGAATTCGAGGCCCTTGGCCTGGTGGACAGTCGTGAGGCGGATGCGTTCGTCATCCTGCTGAGGGCGGGTTTCGCCTTCGGCCTCGACATTGCTGAGCAGGGCGAGTTGGGCGAGGAACTCGTGCAGGCTGGCGAACTGTCGGCCATAGGAGGCGAGTTGGTCGAGGTCGTCGATCCGGGCGCGGGCATTGTCGTAAGTTGTCTCGAGATGTGTCCTGTAAAAGCCATCGAGCGCGAGAGCGATCAGGTCCGAGACCTTGCCTCGCGCGCGCTCCTGTTCGAGTTGCCCGAGTGTCGCGGAGAGTTGCGTCCACGCGGAGGATGCTTTCTTGGGCACCGATGACGCCAGAGCCTCGAACGAGCGGGCAATCAGGGGAGGGGAGAGCGGCGGCGGCCCGTCCGGGACCGATGAGGACGCGGACGGCGGCGGGGGCAATTGGCGGGCGAACTGAGCCCAGAGCCGTCCGGACACGACGGCGCCTATGCCGGGGAGCAGGCGAACCAGGCGCTTGAAGGCGACTTCGTCGCGGTGATTCGAAACCAGTTTGAGGATGGCGGTCAGGTCCTTGACATGGGCCTGTTCGAAGAAACGGATTCCGCTGGTGATGCTGAATGGAATCTGGCGACGGGTCAGTTCCAACTGGAGTTCGAGCGCATGGAAATGGGAGCGATAGAGCACGGCCATGGCGTCGAGCGAGGTCCCTTGCTCACGCAACTCGGCGGCTCGCGTGGCCACGAAGGCTGCTTGGACCCGGCCGTCTCGGCAGACAACCAGCGCCGGCTTGGCCCCCGGCGGGCGCACGGCGGTGAGTTCCTTGGGGAACTGGTGGATATTCGGAGCTATGGCGGCGTTGGCGAGGCGGAGGATATCGGGCGTGCTGCGGTAATTGGTCTCGATCCGGTAGACGGTGGTGTTAGGGTGCCGGTCGGGGAACCGCAGGATGTTTTGGAAGTTGGCGCCGCGCCACGAGTAGATGCTCTGAGAATCGTCGCCGACGGCCATGATATTGTCGTGTCGGGCCGCCAGCAGATCGACCAGGTCGCTTTGAATCCGGTTGGTGTCCTGGTACTCATCGACGAGGAGGAACTGAAAGCGGCGCTGCATGCGCTCGAGCACGTCCGGGTGGTCGCGGAGCAGAGCCAGCCAGAGCGCCAGAAGATCGTCGAAATCGACGACGCCCGCCTGGCGTTTGCGTTCGCTGTAGCGCCTCTGGAGGTCGACAATGACCTCCGCCAGTGGCTCGAACGACGAGAAATGCCGTTCGAGGGTTTCGGGGATGCCGATCTGCATGTTCGTGGCCAGTGAGAAAATCTCGGCGAGCACATCGGCTTTAGGGAAGAGAGGCTCCTGCGGCGCGACCTTGGCGTCGGCGAGGCAGGCGCGGATCAAGTCCGCGGCGTCATCCCGGTCCAGGATGGTGAAGTTGGGTGGATACCCGATGGCTTCAGCGTGTCGGCGCAGGATGCGGTGGCCGATGGAGTGAAAGGTGCCGCCCCAGAGGCCGCCCAAATCGTTCTCGAGCAGGTTGCGCACGCGCTGCATCATCTCCCGCGCCGCCTTGTTGGTGAAGGTGAGGAGCAGGATGCACTCGGGAGGAATCCCCTGTTCGATGAGGAAAGCCACACGGTAGACGAGCGTGCGTGTTTTTCCGGCGCCGGCGCCGGCGATGACCAGAGCTGGGCCGGGCACGGCGGTGACCGCCGCGAACTGCTGGGGGTTCAGCTCCCGGGCATAGTCGATTTGCGGCGCGGCGGGTGCCTGAAATCGAGGCAGCACATAGTCGCGTGACACGGCATTCTACTCCTGGGGATAGACCAGAATGCGATCATGGACGACGACGACCAGATCGTTCTTGCCGTCGCCGGTCAAATCGGCAATCAACGCCTCGCGCGGCTCGGGGATTTCGGGTCGCCGGGACCGAAAGGTCCGCTCTTCGAAGACCTGCCAGCGGTTGGCTGGGACGAGGCGATGGGGCGGCTCGAACCGGACAATATCGAGGTAGTTCTTGGCGGTTTCGAGGAAGACGAGGTCCTGGCAACCGTCGTGGTTGAGGTCGCCGGGGACGACGTCGTGGAGGAAACCGTCTTTGATGGGGGTCTCGTAGTCGTCGAGGCTCGAAAACTCCCAGATCATTCCGCGCAGAGGGAGCCAGGCGACGCTGTTCAAGCCGAGGAACAGGACGGCATTGGCGCGATCGCCGCCGAGAGCCACCGCCTCGAGGGCGGTGAAATCGGTCACCGGCAGGGGCACATTTCGCAGGGCCTGCCAGACGCCCGAGGGATCGCGTTCGCACAAGGTCAGGGCTTTGCGCTCGGCATCGAGGAGGAAGAGGCTTGCCACCTCGTTGGTGCCGTTTTGCAGGGAAGCCGCTCCAACGATGCGCGAGCTGCTCGATGCCCCATTGATCTGCTCCTTGACCCGGAAGGTCCAGGTCGTCCTCGATGCGCCTTCCTTGGGGCCGGCGTCGGCTTGCAGGACCACGGCCCGGACAAAGTTCTTTTGGGCGAGCAACAGTTCTGCTTTGCCGTCGCCGTCCACGTCGGCGGCGCTCAACCACGGCTGCTCGGCGCTGCCGCCGGGCGGGGCGACGTCCTGTTCGTCGAAGGATTCGGTGTCGCCCTGGAGCAGGACTTTCACCTTTTCATACGGAATCAACACCACCAGATCGGGCAAGCCGTCATGGTTGAGATCGTGGATTGTCAGGCTCGATGGGTTCGACTTGAAGGTTTCGCTGAGTTTCTGTCGCGTGACCGCGCCGTCCGCGGCGCGCAGCCACAGCTCCCGCTTGCCGTCAACATCCACGATGGCCGTCAGCAGCGGATTCTGATCCGCGCGCACCCTGCCCGCGGCCATCGTCAAAGGCCGCCCCTCGATCGGAATCAGGGTTGGGAAAGCAATCCGCCCGGCCTCGTCGAGGCGGCTGACTCCGATCTGGCGCTCGTCCGCGCTGAGGAAGAAGATTTCGGCCCGCCCGTCGCCGTCCCAGTCCGCAATGTCCAGTTCGCTGACGCCGGTGAAAGTCGGGAAGGTGCGGGGTGCGGCCAGCGAACCGTCGGGCTGTTGGAGAAACAGCGAGACCTGTCCGCTGTCGGGCTCGGCGACCAGGAGATCCGACAAGCCGTCGCCGCTGACGTCGGCCCAGGCGATTCCGCGCCGGTTCTTTGTCGTCTTCGCGAAAGGAATCACCTGGAATTGGCCTTGGCTGAAATCGCCCGTCAGGGCCTCGGCCGGTTTGAGGATGAAATTCGAAATCTGGGCGCGTCCCGATTTCGCGGCGATGGTCATGACCTCGGTCTTCTTGTCGCCATCCAAATCTTTCATGGCATACGAGCGAATGGCGGGGAGGGTGAAGTGGACCTCTGGGCCGAGCTGGCCGGCTGCAGTTTGAAGGCGGAACCGGAACGGGTTGGCATGCTCCCAGTTCACCAACATCAGATCAGAGCGGCCGTCGCCGTCAATGTCGATGATCTGCGCCGCCTTGACGACTCCGCTGTACGGGATTTTCTCCGGCTCGGCGAGGGTGTGGTCGGGCTTTTGGGCCAGGAAGTAGAGTGTGCTCTCACCGAGCATGAGGAGGTCTTCGAGTCCGTCGCCGTTGAGGTCGCCGCTCGTCAGGGCGTTCGGGTCCAGCAGGCCGTCCTCCAGGCTCCAGCGGCGCGGGGCGCTCCAGGTGTTGCCGCCTTCGTTGTACTGGACGACGAGTTCCTTGGGGGTGCCAAAGAAGGCCAGGTCGGGTCGCTGGTCTTTGTTCAAATCGGTTACCACCAGCGCCGAGATGGTCTTCTCGGATGCCAGCGACTCGATGCGGAACCGGGCATCGGGCGGCAGTTCGTTGATCTCGCGCCTGATGGGCTGAGGGGCGAGATCGTTGGTCTTGCCGGCGCGATTGAAGAGAATGTTGATCTTCGAGCGGGCGTTGTTCACCACAATCAGGTCCTGGGCCCCGTCGCCGTCGAAATCCGCCGCGCGCAGGAGGCTGATCAGGTTGTCGATGGGGAAGATTTCCGGTCCCTGAAAACCGAACTCGGCCTGGTCGTCGGCCGCGCGCCCCGCCCAGCCGGCAATCGAGACCAGGGCGCAGAGCGCGATGGCGATGATGGTCCTCACGGCTTGCTTCAGGGTGTTCTCGTATGCTCGCACGGTGTGAATTGTGACAGCACAACGGCGAATGGCGAGCCCGTAAGTCAGGGATTCTGCGGCGCTGATGATGCGGCAGGAGTGCCACTGAGCAATCGTTCCATCTCGGGATTGGTCTCGTGACCCGCGGCGAGGGCCTTGTTGTAATGCCAGCGCGCCAATTCGAGGAACGGTGGCTTCTGGTGGACGTAGATGAAGGCGAGGTTGTAGTGAGCTTCCGCGTAGTCGGGGTTAAGTTGAATGGCCTTGCGGAACGCCTGTTCGGCGGGGCCGCGCTGGCCTTTGAGGCCGAGCGTGATGCCAAGGTAGTTTTGGGTATGCGGGTTGTCCGGATTCAATTGAGCGGCCCGGCTCAGGACATCGAGAGCCTCGTCATATCTGGCCTGTTGATAGCGGAGAAGACCCAGCAGGGCGAGGGCCTCGGGATCGTTTGGTTCCTGCGCGGTCACCTTGTTCAACGCCGCTTCCGCAGCCTCCAGTTGCCCCTGCTGCAGATGCGTCGCCGCAAGATCGGTCAGAAGATTCACATTCTTCTCGTCCAAAACAAGCGCCTGCCGGAATTTCTGCTCGGCTTCGGTAAGCTGACCGCGCTGGAAGGCGCGCCGGGCGTCGGCGACCAGTGCCGCGGCACCGGCCGGAATCTGTCGAGCGGAGCGTTTGGACGCGGAGAGCTCGGTCCGATCGCTCAGAGCGGCCTTGGTGTTGAAGAGGGCCAACTCCTCGGGTGTGAAGGGGACTTGACGCGCTTCATACACCTGGATGCGCGCGCGCAGGATGGCGAGTTCCTCCGCGAGCCGGTCCTGCTGCGCGCTTCCACTGCGCACTTTGCGATCCTGCACCTCGCGCGAGAGTGCGGCCACCCGCTTGCGTAAATCGTTGCGTTCGCGCTCGAGTTGCTTGACCCAGGCCTTTTCGGCGGCTTTCTCGGCCTTGCTCGAGGGCGCCGCGGCGGATGCCGGCCTGACAATGGGTGCGGCCGCGGTCGCCGGAGTCGGGCTTGGGGCGGCCGGCGTTGGAGTGGGGGCGGTGCCGCCGGTTTCGGGCGCGACAGGGGCCGGCGTGGGAGTGGCGGGGCGAGCGGACAGGGTCATCAGCCGGTTCTCGAGGGTGAGTTTCTCGGACTGGAGAATGGCCGAACGACCGCGTTCCGCTTCGAGAGTCGACTGAGCCTGATCGAGTTTGGCTTTCAGGTCATCGGCCTTGGCTTTGAGTTCGGCCATCAACTTGGAATCGTCCTGAGCCGCGCGCGTTTGGCTTCTGCGGTTCGCGCGTTCGAGTTGCTCGCGCAGGGAATCGCGTTCCTTGGTCAGGACGCTCATGGCTTGCGCCTGCCGGCGGAGCGAATCCCGCGCCTCCTTGAATGCCTTCTGCGCTTCGGCGTATGCGACGGCATCGGCCTTTGTCGGCCTCGATTCCTCACGGGCCGCTCGGGCTTGGGCCTTGTCGGTCGCGCGTTGGAGTTTCTGCTGCAAGGCATCCCGCTCCTTGGTGAGGGCGGTGACGGACTGTGTTTGGCGTTTGAGCGCGTCGTTCGCTTCTTTCAACGCCTTCTGCGCTTCGGCGTAGGCATTCGGGTCGACCGCGCGCGCCAGCTTGGCCTGATGTTCAGCCAGGTTGGCCTTGAGATTCGCGTTCTCGGCCAGCGCCTCCTCGAGGCGACGCTCGGCTTTGGACAACTCGCGCGGATCCACCGCGGCCGGCTGAACCGTCAGGGCCTCGCGCAGTTTGACCTGCAGCGTGTCGCGCTCGGCGCTGAGACTCGCAATCTCTTCCAGCAGCGCAGTCATCCGCTGAGCGGATTCCGGGTCGCTCTTGATCCCTGGTCCGACCGAGGCGGGCGTGCCGGCCGCCGGCGCGGGGGTTGCAGGACTGGGTGTCGACGGGGCGGCAGGACCCATGCGCTCGGCGATGTATTCGCGGCGATACTTGACAATCTTCGGATTCCAGTTGGGGTAGCTGGTTTCGATCTGGTCGAGCACGGTTCGGGCTTCGACGTACCTCTCGATGGCGTCCTGGACGCGCCCGCTGGCTCGCAGGGAATCCGCCTGCAGGATCAAGTTGTACATCCGCACATACAAATCGTCGGGCGCCTGGGCAACTGCCAGGAGCGCACCGGCGCATAACGAGAGCAATCCGACCCCGAGCCGGGTCATGCGTTTCATGGCGGCATACTAGAGCCGAGCCTGAAGGTTTGGCAATCGGACAATCGGGCCGGCTCCGCGGGAGGTGCGATTGACACTTCTGTGACATCCGTGATAGCGTCGCCACACTCGGAAGCAGGTATGAGTTCGTTCCTCAGCGAACATGTGCTGGTGCTAAACCGCTTGTGGCAGGCGGTCAATGTCTGTAGCGTGCGGCGGGCATTGACCCTGCTCTTCGAGGGGCACGCGCAGGTGGTCTTCAACACGATCGACGGGAACTTCCAAACCTATAACTTCAACGAGTGGCGTGACTTCTCACGCCAGGAACCGCACGCGGAATCGATCGGGACCATCTCGTTCAGAATCCGGGTGCCGCGCGTCATCCTTCTGCTCATGTTCGACCGCCTTCCGAAGAAGGAGGTCAAATTCACCCGACACAACATCTTCGAGCGGGACAAGAACACATGCCAATATTGCGGACGCGCGTTCGACCGGAAAGACCTCAATCTCGACCACGTCATCCCGCGCGACCGCGGCGGGCCGACCACGTGGGAGAACATCGTGTGCTCGTGCGTGACCTGCAACACGCTCAAGGCCAACCGAACGCCGCAGGAAGCCCGCATGCATCTGATCCGCAAACCGAAACGGCCGAAGTGGCGTCCGTTTGTGCAAGTCAACCTCGGACTTGCCTGCCACGACAGTTGGAAGCACTTCCTCGACCTGGCCTACTGGAACGTTGAGTTGGGCGAGGAACTCGCCTAGCCCGCAAGTTTCATGGACTTGTGACTCCGGCAAAGCCGGTGTCAGCGAAGGAAGCTGCCATGCGCTTCTGGCTTGCCGGCCTGTCAGTCGTCCGCGGGACGCGCTTGCGCTTCCTCGATCGCAGGCGGCAACAGACGCTGCGCACGCGCATTGGCTTCGGCCAGCTCTTCTCCGCTCATGACCAGCGACAGTCCCGCGCATGAAATCGCCGCGTCCTTGTAGCCCTGGGCGGCAGCCAGGGTGAGCCACTTATAAGCCTCGATCCGCGATTCCGCGGCGTCCAATTCCGACCCGTCGAGACTGGCGCGATGACAGAGCTTCCCCAGGCTGTATTGGGCGCCGGCGTCGCCGTGATCGGCGGCCCGCCGCATCCAGCGCAGCGCCCCGGCGTCGTCCCGCGGCACACCCTGTCCTTCGGCGAGCATCAGGCTGAGATTGAATTCCGCCAGCGGATGATTCTGCTCGGCCGCCTGTTGGTACCAGCGCGCGGCCTGCGGCAGGTCCTGCTGCTCGCCCTCCGCCGCGCTGCACAGCACGCCGAGCGAGAACTGGGCGTCCGCATCGCCGTCATCAGCCCTCGCGCGGACATCGTCATGACGGTTCCGCGCCTCGAGCCCAAAGAGTTTCTGATACCAACTGTTTCCCATGGTACTGACACTCGACCCGATTTGCCCAAATACAAGTCTTTGTTTGTTCTACGAGACAGTCAATGGGCTGGGGGCTGACCTGCAGCGGCACTTGAACAACGAGGCTGTCAGCGCACCTCCCCCCTGCACGGTGTACCGGTTGCAGAAGGTCTGGCGGCGGCATCGACTGGCCTTTGCGGCCGGCAGTGCGGTCGTCGTGGCGCTGATGATCGGCGTGGTGGCGCTGGCGTTCACGCTGGTGCCGGAGCGGCAATTGCACCTCGCCCAGAAGGCGCAGGCCGAGGCCCGGCAGACCGCGCTGGCGTAAGCGGCGCATGCGCAAGCGGTGGCCGCGTTTGTGGTTGGTTTGCTCGATCGCTCCGCCGGAACCATGAGCCAGCAGGGGAACATCCGCGGTTTGCGAACGCGCTGGCGCTTCCCCTCGAAGGATTTGCCTCGCACGCAATGGACTGCGACGCCGAAGCGTCGGACGTGGTTGGGTGTCCCGGTTTCAGCCGGTTCTCGCTGGAGGCCCAGACCAAAATGAGAACTGCTGCCGTGAGCCAACCGCGCATTGACTTATTCCGGGATCGGCGTTGAATCGAGCTAGTGATTCCCGAGGAAAAGAGCGGCGAAGCAGGTGCTGCGACGACACGGCCGCGCGGGTTCCAAGCGGCGGAGGCGTTGATTCCTCAGGTGTACGACGAACTGCGGCGCCTCGCCGCCCACAAGCTGGCCCGGGAAGCGCCGGGCCACACGCTCCAACCGACGGACTTGGTGCATGAAGCCTGGCTGCGGCTGGCCGCCCAGGACAAGCAGACCTACGCCAACCGCACCCATTTCTTCGCCGTGGCCGCCGAGGCGATGCGCCGCATCCTCATCGACCGTGCCCGGCGACGGCAAGCGGTACGGTGGGGCGGACAGGCCAAACGTGTGGATACGGACGCGCTCGAGACCGCCGCACCCGCCGCGGACGAGCAGTTGCTGGCGCTGCACGAGGCTCTCGATCACTTCGCCGCCCTCGAACCGCAGAAGGCCGAGCTGGTGAAACTCCGCTATTTTGTCGGGTTGACCTTGGCGGAAGCTGCCGACGTACTGGGCATCTCCGAACCGACGGCCAAGCGCCATTGGGCTTATGCCCGGGCGTGGCTACTTTGCGAACTCGAGCACGATTTGCTCCCCTGAACGCCCCGGTCCAGGGTGTGCTGCGTCGGTGCCGTGCCTCCACGTTCCGGCGGTTTGTCCCGGGGTGATCCGTTCCGCCGTCGAGCTGCGCGTTCATAGGAGATGAAATCCTGCAGAGCGTCAAACGGAGCGACTCCTGGCAGCGGGCTACGAGGCGATGATGCGGACAATCCGCGAGGAAGAACCGCCCAAGCCCAGCACCCGGCTGAGCACGCTCGATGACGCGGAACGAAACGCCGTGGCGGATCGACGCTGCGCCAGGCCGGACAGGCTGGATCGCCTGGTGCGCGGCGATCTCGACTGGATCGTGATGAAGGCGCTCGAAAAGGATCGGACCCGGCGCTATGACACGGCCGCCTCGTTGGTCCAGGATGTCGAGCGGCACTTGCGCGGCAAGCCCATCGCGGCGGCGGCGCCATCCGTAGCCTACCGGCTCGCGAAGTTCGTGCGACGCAATCGCGCGGCGGTCGGGGTCCTCCTGATCATCGCCCTGACACTGGTGCTGGCCACCGCCATCAGCCTGCGATCGGCGTGGGTGGCCCGCCGGGAACGGGTGGCGGCCGATGCAGCACGGGCAAACGCCGCGGACGCCCAGCGAGCCGAGGCCGGTCAACGGAGGATTGCCGAGGCCACAGCCCAGGAGAGCCGGCGCCGCCTCGCGCGATTGAACACCGCCCAGGGCGTGCAACTGATGGATCGCGGCGATTGGCTGGGGGCTGCGCTCTGGTTCACTGACGCCCTCCGCCTCGCCGGCCCCAATATTGCCCCCGAGGCCGCGGACCGCCTGCGCCTCGGAGTCATCCTGGCGTACACGCCCCGGTTGGTGCGGATGTGGTCTCACGCCGGCCCCGTCAACCAGGCGAGGTTCAGCCCGGACGAAGACAAGCCGGTGTGGCATCCCGCGCACGCCGGCCGCATCAATGCCCTCGCGTTTCGCTTCGACGAGAAGTACCTGGCGACGGCCGCGTCCGACGGCTCGGTGGTGCTGTGGGACCTCGAGCGTGGCGGGCTATTGCGGAGTCTGCGCCCAGCGGGCGAACTCGCTGCCGGGCCGGGGCGGGAGATTCTGCAAGTGGCCCTCAGTCCTGGAGGACAACGTCTGTTGGTGTTGGCCAAGGACGGGACGGTGGCGTTCTGGAGCGTGCCCGCCGGTGAAGCTGCCGGCCAACTCGCCACCCCGATCACCGGGAGTTCCTCGGCTGTGTTCAGCCCAGACGGCCGCCACGTGGCCGTGCTGCGCGCCACCAGCGGCATCGGTGAGGCCCGCGTGTGGGATGTGGCCAACGGACAACCGGTCACACCTGCGCTGCCCCATGCGGGCGTCATAACCAGTGCCTCCTTCGGGCCGGACGGCAGCCTGCTGCTCACCGCCAGCTTCGACGGCAGCGCCCGGGTGTGGAACCTGGCGACCGGTGTGCCGCCCATTCCACCGCTCCTGGACTTGCATTCGCCGATCCCCACCACGAAAGACGCCGTCGGCTCGGAGGATTTCATCCATGCCTTTTTGCTCAAGCAGAACCCGTAAACCCCTGAGTCTATGAACACGCACCTTGCATTCTGGGCTGACAACCGATCACGCCCGTCTTCACCAGCTCCTGAAGCGAATGAGTTCAGCCGCGCGCCGACGGTCCGACCGAGCTGGGGAGTGAGTATCGGAATCCTGTTGCTCCTGGTCATGGCCATGAGCGTCAGCGCCGGCGAAGGCGCGCTCGATTCGGAGCGTGTGGGAGATTTGGGCAGTGAGGCCTGCCTGGTCTTCGAGGGTAACCAGACGTTCTCCCGGCACAGCATCCTGAATGTCCTGGGCGTGAGCCTCGAGTTCCATGCCCGGGCGCATCCCTCCGCGCCGCTTAGGGATTACTTGGCCTGGATCGAGCAGACCGTGTTGCGGAGCTATCAACATGGAGGATTTGCGAAGGCCGCCGTGCAGGTGCGGGCCGACCACACTGCGCAGTGTGTCGTGGTGCATATCATTGAAGGACCACGCTTCCGGTGCGGCGATGTCAAAGTGTCCGGCCTGGACCCGACGCTGGCGCAGCAGTTGAAGGATCGGTTGCGCTCCGCCGCCGACCTTCTGGAAGCCCGGAAAGAGGCTGGACTTCCCGGCTTCTCGTGGCCGTGGAATGAAAGGCAGCCCGTCCCGGCCGACCCCCACACTCGAGTAACGATGGAACAGAGCGTCCGAAAGGCCCTAGCCGAACTGAATCGTCATCAGGCGGAAGTCCGGATCGAGTTCGAGTTGGACGAAAGTCGCCTCGAGGCCGCTCTGCTCATCCAGGTGCAGAACCCCGGCGTGGTCGGCACCCTGGACCGGATCGAGGTGACGGGTCTGAGTGTCAACTCGCGGGAAGACCTGCTGGCCTTCCTGGGGCTTCGCGCTGGGGCGGCTTTGGCGGGCGATGTGGCTGCGGATGCGGTCCGACGCCTTCATGATTCCGGTCGCTTTCGCACGCACCTGGCGAAGCTGGTGCCGCAGGCTGAAGCGGGGCGATTCAAGCTTGAACTGGCGCTGGTCGAGTGCGCCAGTGCGCCGCCCCTGAGCCGGGAATTGACGGCTGAGGAACAGGCCTTCTTGAAACTGCGCGAGTGGTTGCTGCAATGGGAGAACCGCGCGGAAGACTGGGTGCTCGAATTCGATGCCAAGGGAACGGACCGCCACCACCGAATCGAATTGGTGCTGGGAGCGGCGGGTCTGGCGATCGTGCACCGCGAACCGATGGTCGCCGACCCTCCGGCGTTCTCCCAGGTCCTCGTGGCGACCCCGGAGTTCGTCGGCTTTTACTCGACCTCAGAGCGAACGAAGCTGGTCGGGAACCGCTGGCGGGGTCAGGTAAAGGCCTTTGGGGGGATAAGCGCCGATCCGACTGAGCGGACGGACGGCCGGGCCGGTCTTGGCTTTGAACTCGGCGCCGGTTGGCAAGCCGGCTCCCAGAACGCGCCCTTTGCATTGCGCCTCACCCTGGCGCCCGTGGCCTTCGTGATCCTGGCCCACCCGCAACACGCAGACTGCCGCGTCAAGCAAGGTCTCTTGTCCGTCCGCAGCCACCCGCACGCTGAGGAAGTCATGGAATTGACGGCCGACGCGGCCACCGGGCGGCTGATCCGATATTCCGTCACGGGTTCAGGAATGCCGGCGGACGGAATCCGTTTGACGCTGATGCTGCGGAGCGAGGAAGGCGCGCTGGCCCGCGTGGTTCGCGAAGTGGCGACCGGCAGCGCAAGTTACACGAACGTTTTCGACCCCCAGCATCCGTGGAGCAGTTCCCTCGGGTCGCTCGGGCGCACATTCCGGGGTTTGTGGCAAAAGGAACATGCCGAACTACTCGAGAAGCTCGGCCGGAAAATCCCCGGCGGTCTGACTCCGGAAGAACTGCTGGGTGCAGTTGTCGCCCTCGAAAAGTTGCCGTGGCGGGAGTTGCTCGAGCCGTTCGATCGCCTGTCGAACACCGCTCCCGAGCCCGACGAGGCCGAGCCCTTTCCGTTCGTGCTCGATTCGCCTCTGCCTGAAGCGACGGCGGGCAGCGACTGGATCAAGCTGTTTGGCGGCCTGCTCTTGCGCGCCAACGATACGTATTGGCCGCGCGGCTCCTGGCCCTGGGCCGTGCTGCGGGACGCCACCTTCCTGGCTACCGGAAGACTCGACTGTGTGACCAACGACATCACGAACCTCTCTCAGAGCAGCGAGATTGGGCCGTTGGGTTGTCTCGCCGCCGCGGCGACATTCGGTCGATTCGACCCGCATCTCGCGGTGCCGTTTGCCAGACAAGGCGCCACCCGGAGCACGATTGCGGCCTTCCAGGCAGACCTGGAATTGCTCGTGCGCGGAGAGACAGCGGGGCAGCAATTCCTGCGGACTACCCTTCAGCGTGTGCCCGCCGTGGAGAATCAGCACCTGCGGCCCCTTCTGAAGCTCCTACGCTCGGAGAATCTGCCGCTCATTCAGGATGGTCTCTCGGCCTTGAGCGCGAATCCCGACCAGCCGCCCGACGAGACGCTGCGCCCCGTGATCGAACGTCATTGGGAATCGGACTTGCGCCCGCGGTTGCTGACGGCTTTTGCAGAACGGTGCCTCGCTGCCTCCCCCGAAAAAGTAGCGGCCCGCGCCACGTCACTCATGACCGAGATGGCCGGATGGCTGCAGCAAGCCGCCGCACAGCATTACCCCCCCGCGCAGATGCTGCTGAGCCAGTTCTACCTGAACGGGATCGGCGTAAGGGAGGACTATGCCGCGGCCGCGACGCTGCTCCGGCAGGCCGCCGAGCGGAATCACCCGCATGCGGGCTGTACCCTGGCCCGGCTCTATCGTGACGGACGAGGTGTGCCGCGGAACCTCCCCGAAGCCGTCCGCTGGTTCCGAAAGGAAGCGGAAGCCGGCTGCGACCATGCCATGTTCGATTTGGCGGAGGTTCTCCTGGCCTCGGCAGGCGGCTCGACTGAAGAGACCGACGAGGCCGTGCGTTGGCTGCGGGAATCCGCCAGCCACGGCTTCGCGCAGGCGCAATCGAGGCTGGGCAGCCTGCTCAGCGACGGCATCAGCATCAAGCCTGACTACCCGGAAGCCTGGATTTGGTACACGCTCGCAGCCGCGCAGGGCGACCGGATTGCCGGCATGGACGCACGACGCATCGAGCGGAAGCTGACCGCCGATCAACTCGAGAGCGCCCGGCAGCGCGTCGCGCACCTCGGTAAAACCTTGAAACCATGAGTCCTTGGGCCACCCTGTGCGCAGGCGTCCATCATCAAGAGAGAGCCAGCGAGTTTCCCATCGCACAAACGACCGGCAGCCAGACGACGCGTCTCAAGTGAATACGACACTATGAACTCGACAACCTCCCCCGTGTCGACCTCTCTGCCCGAACGCCAGACGCCCTTCCCCGGCGCGCGCCCGGCGCTCGTCTTCCTGCTCCTGATCAACCTGTTCAACTACGTCGATCGCTACGTGTTGGCGGCCGTCGTCGGGCCGATCAAGCGGACCTTCTTCGGAGAAGGCGATTTTGCGGGGCGCGAGGACGCGCTGAGTCTGGCGCTCAATTGGTTCCAGCAACACGTCGGTTTCAAACCCGACGACGCCTGCCTCGGTCTTTTGGCCACGGCGTTCATGGCGATGTACATGATCGGCTCGCCCGCCTTCGCCCGGTTGGCGGAGCGCCACTCGCGCTGGGTGTTGATGGGCATCGGCGTGGTCGTGTGGAGTCTGGCCAGCGGCGCGTCCGGGCTGGCGGCCACCTTCCTGGCGCTGCTCGTGACGCGCTGTTGCGTCGGCATTGGCGAGGCGGCTTACGGACCGGTCGCCCCGACTGTCCTCTCGGACTACTACCCCGTGAAACAGCGCGGCCGTGTGCTGGCGATCTTCTACCTGGCGTTGCCGGTGGGGACGGCGCTCGGCTTTATGCTGGGTGAGATGGTGGCGAAGTCCGGCATCGGCGCGTGGGGCGCCTCAACGCTCGGCGCGAAGCCCGAAAGCTGGCGTTGGGCCTTCTACTTGGTCGTGATTCCCGGCATCGTGTTAGGGGTTTGGAGTTTCTTCCTGCGCGAGCCGCCCCGTGGGCAAGCCGACCTGACCGCCGCGGTCGCGGCCAGAAAGACGGAGTGGCGTGACTACTTGATTCTGCTCCGCACGCCGTCTTACGTGCTGTGCACGGTGGGTATGGCAGCGATGACATTCGCGATGGGCGGCATCGGCTTCTGGATGCCCTATTATCTCGAAGGCCGGCCCGGCGCGCCCGCCAATCCGATCACCGTCTTCGGCGCGATCCTGGTCCTGGCGGGTCTGTCCGGCACGCTGCTGGGCGGCTGGCTCGGCGACAAACTGCGGGCCCGCTTTGGCGGCGCCTATTTCCTGGTTTCCGCCCTCGCGATGCTGAGCGGCTTTCCGGTTTTCCTCGCCGTGTTGCGCGCGCCATTCCCGTGGATTTGGGTGTTGATCTTCCTGACCTTGTTTTGTCTGTTCTTCAACACCGGCCCGACAAACACCATTCTCGCCAATGTCACGCACCCCTCGATGCGCGCCGCTGGGTTCGCGTTGAACATCTTCGTCATCCACGCGTTCGGAGACGCCGTCTCGCCCACGATCATCGGTCTGCTCAACGGCTATTTCGGCGGCCGCCCAGAAGACATGAACAAGTCCTTTTTAGTGGTCGGCCTGACGTTTCTGGCGGCCGGGGGTCTTTGGCTCACGGGAATGAAGTTCCTGAAACGCGACACGGAGCTGGCTCCGAGCCGCCTGCGCGTCCCGGCCCAGTAGTCTCCCGGTTCAGGCAGTGGATGTCGCCCTATGCACAACATCATCATCACCCCCGTTACGTCCAATGCCAGGCCGTCAGCAAACGCTTCCTGACGGAGACGTTTCCCCCTGCACCTGAAATCTGAACGATCTCGACACGATGATCATTTCAGCAAAAATTCCCCTCGATTATTTTGCGGACCGCACGAAGCGGATGGGCTGACTGAAAATTCGTTCCTGGCCGTTGCTTGCTTCGATCCGGACGTACTTGATGGTCGGAATTTTTTGCGTGTTGGTCGGGATTTCGTAAACCATCCGATCCGCGTCCGCCGTACCGGTGCGGTTTTGATCCGTCACGACCGTCAGATCGCCTTTGGAGTTCGTTTCGATGGTTAGCTTGCCGTCGCGCAACTCAATGCGCTGAAAGGTGAGCGCCTGCCCGCCGAATTGGGAACCGAAGAACGCCCCGCGCCGATAGGCTTGCAGACATTGGTGTTCCGTGAATTCATCCACGAGCAGCACGTTGAATCCGCCCGGATGCGGCGCGTCGGTTTGCACCTGCCAATCCGGAACGAAGAAACCCAGGCAACGCCGCCCGGTGCACAGCAACCGATCCCACATCTCCAGGTCCCAATCGTCGCTGTTCAACACTTCAATGCCTAGCACGCGCGGATCGAAATCCAGCATCTCTTCGATCAACGATTGCGGCAAATCCTTGCCCGACCAATGCGGGTGATTGATGGTGATGCCGCCGCCATCCGCGAAAAGCAGTTGCTCCAGCATCAGCGCGAAGGATTCTTGCCACGGCAGGCCGGCGCCGTAGGAGAACTCGCCGCCGCCCCAGAAGGTTCGAAACCGATTGCGGGCATCGAACGTGCCGCTGCTGTAAAGCGAGCCGGGCGCATTGATGTGTACGCCGGGACCGATGTTCGCAAACGCGTGATGCTCGGCATTCGGCGAGAAAATGATGTTCTTCGGAATGTCCTTCAAAATGAAGTCGCCGACCTGAAAAGGCAGTTGCGCGCGTTGCTCCTCCGGCAGCTTGTCGTACCACCCGTTGGTTTTGTTCATGATCACGTCATTCCAGTAAAACGGTCCGGGAATGTATTGCGGTTGTCCGTCGACAGTTTTTACCGCGCCGAAATCCTGCTTTACCCGGAACTGGCCCGCGCGAATTGTATCAATCGGATAATAGGGCGCGGACGGGTAGTAATTGGAAATCGGCAGATGCCGATAACCCAGCTTGGCGGCCCGGTTCAGCGCGGCTTGGTCAGTGAGATGAATGTGCGTGGTGGAGCGGATTTGCTGCGCCTTGTCCCAGTTGACCAATGCGTAAGGGTTGTCAATCTCCACCTGGGCGTTTGGAGTGTTCTGCGTCCGTGCTTCGTCGGCCTCTGCATGATTTTGCCCATCAGCACTGCAACCCAAGAGTAGAATGGTGCTGAGAAGTGTTAACGATTTTATGCTCATGGAGGAGATCTGCGAACTGTCGTGCGTTTGAAAAGAATTGCCCGTTTACGATGCTGCCCCAACGCAGTCCGGCCCATATACACCATCTTCCGGCTGAAGAGCAAGCTGACTCTGGTCCGTATCCGAGAATGTTCAGGTTGGCGTTCAGCCTTGGTGTGCCGGCTCGCTGAGCTTGGGCATCATCGCGTCTGTGAAAGCACTTCATCGCTGGATGTCGTTCGCGAGCGCCCCAACGGACTCGGTCGCTTTGACTTCATGCTCGACGACAAAAAGGCTGCCGACTTTGGCGACCCAAATCATCGCCTAAGCGGGGTGCGTCGAAAATTCCGAGAACTGCCCGCCCGGGCGGGTCCGCGCCATGGGAACCAACCTCCAAATACCACGCCTTAACCCTCCGAAATCGACCCAAA
>MWFF01000198.1 GCA_002071485.1 Verrucomicrobia bacterium ADurb.Bin006
TACGGAGGCGTAGCCGCCCCGCAGCCGTCTCGTAGCCGCGGACGTCAGTCCGCGCTCGCTCCGGCGAATACAGACATCAGCGCGCCGTCTGACGACGGCGGCTACGGAGGCGTAGCCGCCCCGCAGCCGTCGCGTAGCCGTGGACGTCAGTCCGCGCTAACTCGCTCCGGCGAACGCAGACACCAGCGCCGTCTGACGACGGCGGCTACGGAGGCGTAGCCGCCCCGCAGCCGTCGCGTAGCCGTGGACGTCAGTCCGCGCTAACTCGCTCCGGCGAATACAGACGTCAGGCGCTGCGAGCAGCGCGGTGGAATGGGCGAGCAGCAGCGTCGGCAGACGGGATCGCATTCTCATAGTTGTTGGTGCCTAGCCATCAGTACGTCGATGGGAGGCTTGCCGCTCATCCGGCATCGAGATGCAGTTGCTGCACGACTCCAGCCACTCCGCGCATGTGGCTGTCTCGGTGGACCAATACCGCCTGTCGTATGCAGGCCGCCGCGGCGATGAGCGCATCCGCCAACGGCAACCGTGTCGTTGCGGAGACGCTCAGCCGGTAGCTTTCATGGGCCACTTCTTGATCCACTGGAACCACCTCATCCACCGCCTGCACGTAGTCGGATATCAGCGTCCAAGCTTCTCCCGGCGAGGCGCCCAAATCACGAAGTCGCCGGGCCAGTTCGGCCAGGCTCACACTGCAGATCAGCAACGCGTCCTCTTCACGCTCGATTTTCACCACCGGTTCAGGCGGCAGCGGGCTCTCCGGCGTGGTGTCGAGTCGCAGGCGACGGCATGACGCGCAGTTGCACCGGACCATCGAGCGGCCAGTTCCATCTGTCAGGCATCGGCGGACGTTCCACGCTGATCCTGGGGTTCTGCACGGGGCCTTGGGCCATACAGTCCGCAAACCGATCCCAGCCCCATTCTACAGGCCTCCCCATGCTTTTTCCTCGCTCTCACCTGTAAACTGCTGCTCAAGCAGCCCTGGGTCTTCACAACCAGGCCTCGGACCAGGCTTGCCAAGCCGCGGAGAATAGACGATAAATCCGCGCGTCGACTCGGGCCAGTTTAGCTCAGTGGTAGAGCAACGGTTTTGTAAACCGTCGGTCGTCGGTTCAAATCCGACAACTGGCTCCAATTGATAATCAAGGACTTACAAAGCAGATTCGAAGCTGGCTCGCCTTTTCATCTCGCAAACTTGCAAGAAGTCGAAACGCTGCCTGGCAGACCTGCGCTCGCGCCTAACCCGGTTTGGGGAGGTATTCCAGAAAGACATCTGCAACGTAACGAACGTTGATGTTCAAGCATGGCTGGACAGTTGGATCCAAGCAAACCATTTGCCGTCGAGGGCCAGGGCGCGGAGAAGGGTTCCGAGGTTGGCCTCGAGCCAACGATTGAGGCATCGTCTTATTCGATGTCCGAGAAGGTCTCGGCCGGCAGCGGCTTGTAGCCGTGGGCCTGCTCCCAGTGCTCGGGCAAGGCATCGATCGCCAAAGCCGGCGACCCGGAGGCCAAGTCGGGCATGCGTGTTTTCCTTAGATGAAATGACTGTGGGGACGAGCCGTCCCGCCCTCCAAATACTGGTTGACAGAACCTGCAATTGGCCGCAGCCTCGCCGGGTGTATTCGTGGAAGCCGTTCCACCCAAGGTTCGAATCGGCTTGGCTCGAAGCGCCCCTGCGTCATCCGACGGGGCTAAGCCCCGCAACTCCCGTACCATCACCGCCTCCTGCGCCGTCTGCGCCGCTGCCCCCGAGACGTCCGCCGACGTCCTGTGGTTTGGTTTTGGCGCTCGCCTCGGCGAGACTGCCCGCGTGCGTGACAATCAACCATACTCGATCCTCGAGGACCCCATCGGCCGGACGCGATCAACTGCCCTGGACTCATGACTGACTCCAACTTTTGGAAACGCAAACTCGCCGCCTATTTGCATGACCCGCCGAGCAAGTGCCTCGACATTCGCAACCATGGAGACCGCTCCGATGCCGCCTTCCGGCAGGCAGGTTTCGTGGACAGCGAAATCGGGGACTACTACAAGCATGCGGATCACACCGGCGCTGCCGCGGACAGGCTGCCTTTTCCGGCGTCGCATAGTTCCGGCTTGTCCTGCGTCTTTGATGGCGTCCGTAACGCATTCCACCATCCCTTGAGCGGCTGTCTTCTGCCGTTCCACGCGGAGTTCAGGTCAGTCGAGCAGGGGATTGAAGGCGAAGGCGACGTTCAGCCGAAATTGAAGCACGAACCTGAAGCCGAGGATCAACTCTGGCGCGCCCGCTTCTTCGCGCACTGGCGTCTGTGGCCGGCTTTTGCGGCCTCCAAGGACTATCGGATGGCGCTTCTGCCGGCGGACACGCGGATACCGGACCACAGCATTTGGACTCACATGCAGGTGGTCTCTGCTCTTGCAGGGTGCGTGAATGCAGAGGGAGCGTGGCGGCCCGCCTTTCTCAAGTTTCAGCTTGGGCCAGTCCAGGACTTTATCGCTGCCGCCCGCAGTATTCGCGACCTGTGGAGCGGCAGCTATCTGCTCTCCTGGCTGATGGCCGCGGGCATGAAAGCCCTCTCGGCCAGGATCGGTCCCGATG
The DNA here is from genome assembly GCA_002071485.1 of Verrucomicrobia bacterium ADurb.Bin006. Taxonomy (GTDB): domain Bacteria; phylum Verrucomicrobiota; class Verrucomicrobiia; order Limisphaerales; family J093; genus MWFF01. Next base: position 2,582 of record MWFF01000198.1, read on the forward strand.
CGGTTGTCTATCCCAATCTTCGCGGGCAGCCGTTGTTCGACCTGCACTGGCGCAGGGATTTGTGGGACCAGGTTTCCATCAACGGTCAGCAGCCTGTTTGGGATTCGCTTGGGTGTGACCCCTCGAAGGGCTGGCTCATCACCGATCTGTTGACCCCCAGCCTGCCCAACGTTTTCCTGGCGGTCGTGCCGGCTGGCGAAGGCGGTGCATTGGCCGAAGAGGTCGCACGGGCCATCCAGGAGGAATGGAAGAACATCGGGCGGCATGTCTGGGAGGCATGCGAAAGGGCGGGGTTGACTGCGGATGAAGGGCAGTTCACCTCCGACCTGCGGAAACAGCGGTTTGACGCACAAGTGGAACGTTTCTTCTCGCTGAGCTGGCAGGTCACACCGTGGCCCGACTCCCTCGAGACCTCGCTGGAATTGAGCCGCGGATTCGCCGATGGCATGTCCATTTCCGAGGCCCGCACGCGGGTTCAGGCCATCGTGGACATGGCGGAAAAGCGGATGCCTATGGCGCACCGCGACGGGCGCTTCTACACCGACAGCAGCAAGACGAAGCTCAATAACATCGGTCTCGGATGGTCGGTGATACTCGGATTGAACGGCTGGCAACTGGATGCGGTGCGCCAAACGCGAGCCTTCATCGGCAACTCCGGCGGTTGGCAGGTCGGCACCTTCAGCAATAAGGACGCGCTGACTGGACGCGACGAGGCCGTTGCGGGCGGACGGACTTGGGCGGACCGGGCCAAGAAGGCCGGCGCTCCCTGGCTGAGCCTCTTCAAACACGACGACGATTGGCTGAGCGCCGCCACCCTGATCAAGCGTGTCTGGCACCGCGCGTACCTGGCGATCGAGCCTTGGAACCTAAAAACCGACGCTTCCCATTTTCCCATGCCCAATACCCGCGGCGTGGCCGCCCACGAACCGGAGCGGGATTGTGGCGACGACGAGACCGCCGCTGACGCCCCGCCCTCGGAGAAGTATTTCGCCGTGCTCGCATTGGATGGCGATGAGATCGGCAAGTGGATCAGCGGGGAGAAGACTCCCCCTTTCTCGCGGCTACTTGCCGATTACGCCGACGGTTCCGGAAACCCTGGCTTCGGCTCGAAGTCTTACTTCTCGAGGTCGGAATTCCCCGGATTTGTTGAAACTCGGCGGCCGGTTTCGCCGAGCTATCATCTGCAGTTCAGCGAAGCGCTGAGCAACTTCGCCCTGCTCTGCGCACGACCCGTTGTCGAGGCGTTTGATGGCAGATTGATTTACGCCGGTGGGGATGACGTTCTGGCGCTGCTCCCCGCAGATACCGCTCTGGAATGTGCGCAGGCACTGCGGATGGCATTCCGAGGTTCGGCCACACACAAGCCCACCCTCCAAAGCGCGACTGGTGCCCTGCGCGACCGCCACGTTGAAGCGCAATGCATGGCCCCCGATGCGGTCTCTGCGTCCTATTGTCAAAAGCTGGCCGCGGCAGATGGCTTCGTGCGCCGACTCGATATGGTTGACCAGCAGAAACGCCCCATCCCATTCTTGGTTCCCGGTCCAGCCGCCGACTGCTCGGTCGGCATCGCGATCGCTCATTTCAAAGACCCGCTGCAGGACGTCGTGCGCGAGGCCCGGGCGGCAGAGAAACGCGCCAAGACGGTACTCGACCGCAGCGCCATCGCCGTCACCCTCATGAAGCGATCGGGCGAAACCATCCACTGGGGGTGCCGCTGGGACAGCGGCGGTTTGGACGTCTACGACGCCATGCTGCGAGCCGTGGCGGAGGGGGGGATTAGCAATAAGTTCCCCCATCGCGTGGTGGGACTCCTCGAACGCTATTGCACCCAAACAGCGCCACTGGCCGCACGCAGCCTGCAGTCAGTCGCAGATTTCCCCGTTACGCAAATCGCACTGCGCGAATTTCGGCACGCGCTCGACCGCCAGGCACAGAACGAAGGTGCTGACTCGTTCGCGGCTCTGGCCGCGGTTGCACACGATGCGCCAGATGGCCAACAGGCGGGCAGACTTGCAGCATACCTCGAAGGCATCCAAGCTGCGGCGAAAATCCGCCTTGAACAGGCCCGGCAGCACTTGCCCGAAGCGGAACAGCAGCGACTCGAAGCGACACTCATCGAAAGCCCTATCTCCGCCCTTATAGGTCTCTGTCAGACCGTGGCCTTCATCGCCCGCAACCTGCCAATGACAAATCCACATCTGCAATCCCGATCTGAAATGACATCGCGTGCCGAAAGGCAGCCATCATCATGAGCACGACCAGCACGTTGCACCAGATTCTGCTTCAGCCCACCGACGTCCTGTTCTTTCGAGACGGCCGTCCAATGGCCGGTTCGCTCGCCGGCCATACTGCCGGTTGGCCATTGCCGAACGTGACCAACCATGCCCTCCACGCCGCTCTCCACCGCGCCGGCTTCGACGGTCTCCACGGCCACGATCACCACAGATACGACCGCACGCGCGTCACCGACGCCCGCAAGTTCGGTTCCGTTCTCACCGCCGGGCCGTTCCCCGTCAGAATCGAGGGCGTGAGCCCTTCCGCGGTCCGCTGGTTCTTCCCACGCCCCAAAGACGCTCAACTCAACGGCAGTGTGGCTGTGACAATGCGCCCCGTGCGCTCCATTCCCCATGCGCAAGACGACCCTTGGATCGGATCGAGTCTGCCCGAACCTCTCGCGTACGCAGCAGCTAACACCGAACCGCCCAGCAAAGAGGCTGGTGGCGAGCCCTGGATTTCGGCCGCGGCCTACACGAAGTACCTCTGCTCTGACAGCGGTTCAATTGACCCCGCCACCGGACCCCACTTCCTCCGGGATTCGGATCTTGCCGATATCGAGCAAACCATCGGCATCACAATCGAACCAGACACAGGCACTACAGGCCACGGAGAGGCTGCAGGACTCATCTACTCGGCCCACTACCTGCGCTTGCGCGAAGAGTTCCGCCTCGGCCTGTTCGCCGAAGCATTGGACAAGATTGGCGGGGACCCGGACAACAAACGCGACCTCATCGCACTGCTGCTCCGCGACAGTCCACTCCGCATTGTCGTCGGCGGCCAGCAGCGGCTCTGTACGGCCCATTGCAGCGAGGCCACCCAGCCGCTCCCATTCCCCAAGGGACTTCATGCGGCAACCGAGTTCCTCGAACTTCCCAATCGGAAGTGCGCCGTGAAATGGGTGCTCCTCACGCCCGCGCTCTGGCCCGAGATTCCGGCGCAGAAGAAAGACGGCTCTCCCCAGAATTCGCACCCGGGCGGCTGGCTACCCAACTGGGTCCGGCTCGACTGGGATGCCGAGACTCGACAGTCCCGACCAAGCGAGGACAACGGCAGAGTCCTCTTGACTGCCGGCCCCGGCGTGCGCAAGTCCGAGCGCAAAGGCGGCTCTGCGGGCTCACCGATCTCCGCCCGCCTCGTGGCCGCGATCGTTCCCAAGCCAATCCCGATCACCGGATGGGCACTGGTCGTGCCAGACCCCCGAACAGACGGCTCAAATGCGAAATCTCCATTTCGCGAGGCTGGCGCCAAATCCACCCACCTCGCGGTTCCCGCCGGCGCCGTCTACTACTTCGAAGCTGAGTCGCCGGGTGAGGCGGCGAAACTGGCCCGGGCGCTTAACTGGCATGGCGATACCGACGGCGGCGAAATCCGCAACCGCCGCAGCACGTTGCTTGGTGAAAAGGGTTTCGGCCTGGGGGTCTGCGGCACCTGGAAGGCATACGGCGAGGCGTGAAATGAAATCTCAGACTGCAAACCGTCAACCTGGAACAATCCGATCATGAGCACTGAGTCCAAACCTCAAACACCGAAGACAGAATCCAAGATTCAGCAGCGGCTGCTCTACCTGTTCACTCGCACTCCCTTGCACGTGGGCGCCGGGTCGAGCGTCGGCGCCATCGACCAGCCCATCATACGCGAACGCCACACCGGCTTCCCGGTCATACCGGGCAGCAGCATCAAAGGTGTTCTCAGGGATGCCTGCCGAAACGACGAAGAACTCAAGACTCGCGAGGAGCGCATCTTCGGAAAGCAGGAAGATGCGGGCAGACTGACCTTCGGTGAAGGGAAGATTCTGGCCTTTCCCGTGCGATCCGCGAAAGGCTCCTTTGCCTTTGTGACATGCCCACTGGCCCTGGAGCGGTTCCGACGCGAGCACGCCAAACTCGACGCGTTGTCGCCTGCTGTCACCACGGTGCCCCCGGAGCCAGAGGATATGCGCTGCCTTGCTGGCAGCGCGGTGACACTGACACGCAATCACAAGACCGGCGTGGTGCTTGAGGAGTACTGTTTCACAAGGCCACCGGGCGACGCCGGGATGTTCCCGGTGGAAATGGAGAGAGCTCTGCTCGGCCTGCTGAACGATCCGGTGTGGTCGGTTGCACAGGGACGCTTCGTGTTGCTGAGCAACGGCGACTTCTCCCATTTCGTCCGCAACGCATGCGAGGTGAGCCAGCACATCAAGATCGATCCCAAGAGCGGCACGGTGGAAGACGGCTTCTTGTTCAACCTGGAAGCGGTTCCAGCCGAGACGCTATTCTTCGCGTCTGTGACAGCCCTGGAACGGGCCAACGGGGACCTCAGCGATCTGGCGATTCTGCTCGACCGCAGGCCCATACTGCAGTTCGGTGGCGACAGCACAACGGGGTTGGGTTTCTGCACTGTGAAACTGGGCTGAGAAGGAGTGAACCATGAAAAACCTCGAACAAATCCGCGCTGCCAACGCTTTGGATTACGCTCAGGCGGACGTTAATACCCGGGGGGCAAAGGGCGGTGAAGTTGTCAAGAAGCTTCCTGCCCTGATTATGTCCAACGGATTGCTCGCCGCAGGTGCATTCGCATATGCCAAGGGCGACGGTGAAGGATGGTATGTCTGCTTCAACCACCTTGCCACCCACCTGGCGCACCAGGAAATCGGCGTCGTTCCGCGGGACAAGCAGGACTTGAAAGGCCTGCTTCAATACCTGACGCAGCAGGCGGACAGCTCGACACTCAAACATGCCACCGACGAGGCGCTGGCCTGGTTGTCCTACGCCAGACGCTTCGTCAAGAAGAGCAATCGCGATGGAGGCACTGATGATTCCGATTAGCCCCGACGTCCGCCAGCTCATCGGCGACTGGGCCGAGGCGGTCGAGAATCGCTCGCTGTTGCATCAGAAATTCGCGCTGCCCAAGGAGTCCCCGGTCGGAGGCGGCAAGAAACTGGATCAGGCCAGCCGATGGAGCGTGCTGCGGATTGTCAGCCGAGGCTCCCAGCTGCTCGCCGATGATGCCTCCAATCTGAGGAAGCAAGCAAACAGGCTCGCACAAAAGAATCCGGACAAGGCCGGCAGACTCATGCGTGAGGCCAGCGTAGCAGAGAAGATGGCCACGGTCGCAAAGGCTGTCCACGCACTGCCTCCAGCAGCCAATGCCAATGCAGCTAGTTTCCTTGGTGATCTCGCCAAGTCATTTGGAGGCCGAGTCGAAACATTCGAAGCCACACTGGGCGCTCGACTGCTGGTCAACCTCGCCGGTGGTGTCATCGAAAACGCCGGCATCGCCCTCGATCGATGCTTCGGACTTCCAATCATCCCGGGCAGTGCCGTCAAGGGGATCACCCGCAGCCAGGCGCTCTGGGAGATTCGAGAGGCCACCGGCGATGACAAAAGTCGGCTACTCACGCTCGCGATGCTCCTCTTTGGCTATGGTGCGAACGACATCAAAAGTGAGGGCGACTTCGGCTGGGCGGGCGGAAGCGAACTTGCGCGGAAGGTGAGCACTCAGATCGGCAACGATGACTTCAAGGGGTGTGCCTGTTTCTTGCCCGCCTATCCAACGACGCCACCGGAGATCGAGGTCGACATGGTCAACCCGCACTACCCCAACTACTATGGAGGTCGCAGGCCGCGCGCCGAAGATAATGAGAATCCAGAGCCGAACTACTTCCCCGCGGTCAGAGCCGGCTGTGCGTTCGGTTTCGCCGTCCTTCTCAACCGTCGCCCGGAACATGCCGGCGCCACCGCCGAACAACTCCTTGGGCAGGCCAAGGACTGGCTTCAGCGGGCAGTCACGACCAAAGGCGCCGGCGCAAAAACCGGCGCCGGCTACGGCTGGTTTGTGCTCGGGCGAAAAACCACCAGCCAGAATGTATCTCAACCGCCATCTGCGTCAGGAGACGCACCCTCCAGCACAACCGAGGCCGCAGGGTCTACTTCCCCGGCTGAACGTCTCATTTCCAAATGGCGAAACAAACTGGCGATGACCGGCAACTTCATTGCGGCCCTGCCGGAGATTGCAGCGTTAGAGGATGACAAAGACGTGAAGCGGGTTTTCGAACTTCTCATTCCCGAGCGCGAACGGCGCCTCAATCGAAAGAACAACCCTTACTGGCAGTCCTTTACCAGCGGTCGCCACGGCGAGGCTGGAAAGAGAATTCTTGCGCGCGCTGGTTTCAAGCTTCTTTGAACTATGAAATGGAGAAGGGACATCGAGGTTCTCACACCGCTCTTCAACCGTGGCGCCTATCAAAACGCGCCGGAGATCCGCGTACCTTCCATCCGAGGCATGGTCCGGTGGTGGTTCCGCGCCTTGGGTAACAGTGCCGACGATGAGAAGGAGGCGTTCGGCGGCATGAAGATGTTTGGCCAGCGCCTTAAAGACCAGGTCAACGCCTCGCGCCTTGTCTTCCGGGTCGATCAGATCCGCGCCCGGCCTGCCCCTAAGCGTGAAATTCCCACTTTGCCGCACAAACATGGTAAGCAGGCAAGCCCTCAAGCCGCATTCGAACCTGGCGCCCGCTTCGAACTCGAGGTCTTCAGCCGTTTTGGCCCGCTGCGCCATGATCTGCAGGCAAGAGTCGAGGCCGCTCTCGAAGTCTGGCTTCTGCTCGGCGCCTTGGGTCTCCGAGCCAATCGCGGCGGCGGCAATGTCTGGCCGGCTGACGGGACCGCGCCGGCAACCCCGTCCGAACTGCGCCAGCGCCTGGACCGATTCGGCTGCAAGTGGCCCGTTTTTCTCGCAGGACGAGATGTCGGCAACACCCTCGAAGCCCTAAGACAAGCAGCGACGGACACGGTCAATAGGATGCCCGACGTCTTCGGCAGAGCCGTAGGTGGGCGCGAAGCATCAAAAGTGAAATTCAAGATTGTGCGACTGGACACCCAATTGCGCTTGCTGATCACCGCTCCGCAAATGGATATACTCGACCGGGCCAGAGCGGCTTTGCATGGTCATCGATCGCAGCCGGAGACTTGGCAAATGCTGTGAGCATGATGTCGCAAGCGATGCGTGCAATCGGCGCAATCGGCGCGATCGGCGGGCAGTGCTCGCGAAAAAGTCCCGCCCATGTGATCACAGCTTGGTCATGACCACCTCCGACTCCCATCCCCACATCGCCGCCATTCTCGTCTCCGTCGGGGGCGCGCCAGCGCCTGTTCTTCATGTGCTCCGTCGACACCGCCCGGCGCATGTCTGGTATTTCTGCTCGGCAGGCAGTCGGGCGACGGCGGATGAAATCCACGCGACGATCGCGCGTGACGATCCCGAGTGGCGCCCCGAGCGCGACATCATCGAGGTGGGACAGTTCGAGGAGCTTGGGCCGTGCTATCGCGACCTGCGCAGAGCCATCCCGAGTCTCCTGGCCAAGTGGAGCGTCCATCAGCACCAGGTCCTCGTCGACTACACCGGCGGCACCAAGACTATGACCGCCGCACTGGTCCTTGCGGCCAGCGAGTGGTTCCAGCAGTTCAGTTACGTGGGTGGAGCGCAGCGCGAGAAGGGCGGACTTGGCATTGTCGTGGACGGCAAGGAACGGATGCTTTACCAGGGCAACCCCTGGACGGCTCTTGCCATCCGTGAAGTCGAGCGTGCCCGCGACTTGTGGGCCGGCTGCCAGTTCGATACGGCCGGGGGTGCCTTGCGCGACGTTGCACCCAAAGTGCCGCACCGTTTGCGGTTCGAGGCTCTTGCCGATCTGGCCGCGGCAACAGCCGCGCGCCACCGTCTCGATTTTTCGGAATCCTGCGAGCTGCTTTCCCGCCTTTTGGGCAAGCTCCCCTCCCTGTTCGATGGACGTGACGACTGCGGCCTGTTGGATTTCGTTCGCCATAGCCATAACATCTGCCGCGCCTGCACGCAGCAGGTTGCCACAGACGCCCTTCTCCGCGAACTGCTCGACAACGCCCTGCGCACCGCCGCGCAGGGCCGATTCGAGGACGCCGCCGCCCGGCTCTACCGCGCCATCGAGATGCAGGGCCAACTCTGGCTGGCGGAAGCCACCGACGGGCTGTTTCGCAATGGCCAATGCCAACCGGACGATCTCAAGAAACTGCCACCCGCCCTGACTGACCTCCCGTCTTGCCAGCCCGGCAAAGACGGCCGAGTCAAGCTCAGCCTCGAGGACTGCTTCTGCGCCCTTGCCACACTCGGCCATGAACGCGCCGTCCGCATTTTCGCCGACCTCAATGCCAAGAACGCCAGCGGTAAGCCCAGGAGTCGCTTGCGCGCTGCCACCGAGAAGCGCAACGCCAGCATCCTTGCCCACGGCGTGCAACCGGTTGGCCGGGACGGCTTCGAGACAATGAAAGCAATTGCCCGCGATTTCCTGGGCTTCGAGATCGACCAAGAGGCCAACCCCATCCGCCCTCTGGACCCCCGATGGCTCGATGCATAAGGAAAGTGGTTGACGCTGATCCCTGTCCTTGACGGAACGAGATGGCGCGGACAGACCTCAAGGTTGCGGGACGGCCACGGAACAACAGTCCAGACAAGAGTCTCAAGGTTCGGGCTCTGAAGCATAAAGAACCTGTAACTTTATCGATCCACTGCCCGTCTGTGCCATGCCGTTTTGAAAACCCTAACTCCATCCGCCCCGAATGACGTTCCATCACGATCCAAGGCCATGACCCTGCTCACCCTCGCCTCCAAACAAATCTGGCCGCAGGTGCTCGCCGTGGAACATCTGAGACCCGAGCGGGTCATCCTGCTCCACAGCGAGGACGTTACCGAATCCAAAGGCCCCGCCCAGCGGCTGAAGCGGTTCTTCGATGAATCCGGCCTGGTTCCGAGGGGCGGCACACGGCTGGAACAGATCGGCGATTCGGATTTCGAGGGTATCGAGCGCCGCCTGGACGAGGTGCAACGGAGCCACCAGGTCCGGCTCGATGAATGCGTGGTCAACTTCACCGGCGGCAACAAGCTCATGGCTGCCGCCGCATTCCGGTGGGCCGTGCGTCACGCCCGGGCCTTCTATCTGGAACGACGCAACCAACTGACCTGGTTCTCCGCCCCAGACGGCAAGATGATCGTCAAGCAGGAGCAACTCGATGGTAGTCTCACCGACGCCCTCGATCCTGTCGGCCTCCTGCGCTGCCAACTCGACGCCTCCGAGGTGCAGCGGCCAGGGCAGATTATCACCCTCAGCGTGGCAGGCCGGACGCTGGCTCCGGACGCATTGTTCCGGCGCGTTCAGAGCGATCAAGACGCCCGTGCATGGCTGAACATCGCCGGCAAAGCCGACCCCATCGACAAGGAAGGCGATGCCTTGGAGTTTTCAACAGCCGCCGTCCTCCTGCGTCTTGGGGTCAACCGCGTTCAGCGCAGTCTGTGTCTCAAGGTGAAGTCCTCTTCCTACGTCAGCACCGGCTCCCGACATGCCGAGATCGACCTTCTCTTCACGTGGGGCGGGCGCCTCTGGTTGGTCGACTGCAAGGACCGAATGCCCGCGGAGGATCTCGCCGATCGGTTGCGTCAGTGCCTGCGTGAACGTTTGAGCCCGGCCGCCGACAGACTGCTCTCTCGCATCCGCGAAGAACTCTCCATCGGCCAGACCAAAGTCATGAAGCAGGATCTGCTCGCCGTGCGCGAGGCAGGTGGGCTCTTGGGGAACATCATCTGCATCCGAAAGGCGCTGCTCCCCGACGACGTGATCCAATACGCCCGCTTGAACAACATTGCGGTGGTCCGCAAGGAGGAACTCGTTGACGGGTTGCGCCATCTCTTGTTCCCAGACCGCCCGGCCGAAGCGGATCATCTCGCCGGCCTCGTCACCCATTTCCGGAAATGACCCTCTCCCCAGACGTCCCGCGACGTCCGCGCATTGTCCTGGCCCCCGTCCCGCGGGTAGTGTCGGCCCCTGGAATGTAGCCGTTTGCCACAACGCCACCCGAATACGACAAAACCAAAACATTCATCCCGATGAACCCCCGCCCCCGAAAGACACGGCCCGCCTCACCCGCAACACCGGGTCACTCCCCCCCATCCCCCGCCCCCGATCTCCGATCTCCGATCTCCCATCTCCGATCTCCGATCTCCCATCTCCCGCCTCCCGTCTGCGACGTCACCCTTTTGGCCGTGACCGGCATGTCCCCGGCCGTGCTCACCGAGACCGTCTGGGCCCTGGCCCACGAGCCTGAGCCAGTCCTCCCCGCCCGCGTCATCGCCGTCACCACCACTCAAGGACGCCGCCAGATCGAGACCCATCTTCTGGCGCCGCAAGACCGCCTGGGCGGCCTCAGCCCGTGGGATTGCCTGCGCCGCAGTCTCATCGAGGAGGGCTTCGACCTCGCCAACCGCCTGCGGTTTGGCACGACCGGCGACGACATCCGTGTCATGACTACTCTCGAACACGGGTCCGGACGATCGCGCGAACTGGACGACCTGCGCACGCCCTCCGACAACGAGGCGGCCGCCAACTTCATCCTCGAACAGGTCCGCGGCATTGTCGAAAATCCCGACACACGCCTCATCGCCTCGCTGGCCGGCGGACGCAAGACGATGGGCGCCATTCTCTACGCCGCCCTCACCCTGGCCGCACGCGAAACGGATCGCATCACGCATGTGCTCGTCAGCGAGCCTTTCGAGACCCTGCGCGACTTCTGGTATCCGCGCCAACCCGGCGGGCCGATCCCGGAGCGTGGAGGCGCCGCCCACGACCCCGCCGCTGCCCGAATCGACCTGGCGGACCTGCCCTTTGTTCCCCTGCGCAACCTCTTCCAGCGCGAACTCGGGCGGTCCGCCGGCACCTTCTCGCGCCTGGTCGAGAGCTGTCGCGCGAACGTCCGCCAGCGGATCGCCGAGACGCTGCACCTCGCCATCGACACCACGCGGACCGAACTCGAAGTCAACGGCACGCTCGTCCGCCTGGCCCCGCTCGAACACCTGTTGCTGCTCTTCCTTGCCCGCCGCACCAAGCATGGCGAACCGCCATACGGCGCCTATGCCGAAGCCGTCGACGACCTCAACGCCTTTCGGCAGGAACTGATCGAATCGGCGCCCAAGAACAACTTCGGCGACTGGCGTCACGCCGACTCGCTGCGCGCCTCCTGGGACGAGCAGGACATCCGCAAAGCGGCCAGCGGCATCCGCACCAAACTCCCCCGCTACGGCAGCGCACCCGCCGCGCTGGCCTCATGCCTGCCCGAAAAAGGCCGTTGCTCCCTCGAGGTCCCGCGCGCCGGCATCCATATCAAGGGTTAGCGAGACTCGGCCCCCGACCGATGCGTCGTGTCCACGACTCGGAGCCGTCGGGTGGCAACCCCGATCGCCGGCGCCAAACGCATCGGAGCTTCCCCCTTTGGCCGGGCCCGGCCCGACGTCCCCGGACGTCTCATTCGACCCGGCCGCGCCGGCGTGTGCGATTGTGTGTCCGTGACTGACAAACCAAACACGTTATGATCTCCGCCGCAACTGCCCTCACCGTCGTCTTTGGAATAACCGCGTTCATGTGGCGGATTGTTGACAAAAACATCTAATCCCATCTCCCCAGTCCCGATCTCCCATCTCCCATCTCCCATCTCCGACCTCCGATGCCCACTGCCATCATCAACCAACCCAACGTCCGCGTCCACCTGGCCGGCGAGCGCCTCGAAGTGTACGGGCGCAACGAGGAACGAGGCCGCGACGAACTCATCCGCCAAATCCCGCTCCGGGACCTCGACCGGCTGGTCGTGAGCGAGTCGGTGCACCTGACCGCGCCGGCCATGGCGGCCATCCTCGGCGCCGGGCTGCCGATCCAGTTTTTTTCCTGGAGCGGGCGTTTCCTGGGCAACTTTCTCCCGGCGCAAAACCACCATGGGCTGGCCCGGCTGCGTCAGTACCAGCGCACTCTCGATGCCGCATTCGCTCTCGAGACGGCCGGACGCATCGTCACCGCCAAGGTCTACAACCAACGCCGCGTCCTCCAGCGCCTGGCGGCAGGGCGCGGCGAGTTGACGAACCAGCCGGCGTCCGGCGCCAATCCTGAAGTTGCGTCCGCCAACGACGCCACGACGAGGCAAACCGGCATCCCCGCGACCCTGGCCTGGCTCGACGCGCTCTTCGCCTCGCTGCGCACCAGCAAGAACATCGACGAGTTGCGCGGTTACGAAGGAACGTCGACCGCGCGCTACTTCCAGGCCTGGGCCGGGTTCCTGCCGCCCGAATTCCCCTTCGAACGCCGCAGCACCCGCCCCCCGCTCAACCCGGTCAACGCCTGCATCAGCTTCGGCTCGACCCTGCTCTACAACGAAGCCGTGGCCTTCGCCCATGCGCACGGACTCGATCCGGCACTGGGCACGCTCCACTCCACCGAGGATGGACGCTGGAGTCTGGCGCTCGACCTGATCGAGCCGTTCCGCCCGGTCTTGGTCGAAGCCCTGGCCCTCGATCTGTTCAGTCACCAGATTCTCAATGCCAAACATTTCGAGCCGCGCAATGGGGGCGTTTATCTGAACGAGGAAGGACGCAAGAAATTCTTCCTCCAATACGAACGGCGCATGGAACGGCAGTTCCTGTCCGAATCGGTCGGGCATCGGACCACGCTCCGCCAACAATTGGAGAACCAGGCCGTCATGTTCAAAGCCGCCCTCGAACACCCCGAACGCTTCGAACCGTTCTTGATCAATTGACCGCACATTCCTTGCCCCTATGTGGTGGTATGAAGCCTTCGCCCAGGTGCCCTACGCAAAATCGCCCCCTGGCGATCACGAAATGCTGACGCTCGTCGCCTACGACATCACCGATCCGAAACGGCTCCACAAGGTCGCCAAAGTCTGCGAGGACTTCGGCGTCCGGGTCCAGTACAGCGTCTTCGAGTGCCGCCTCGACGAGGATGAATTCGCCGATTTCTGGCTCCTCCTCCTCGAGGTCATCAATGAAGAAGAGGACCGCCTTGTCGCCTACAAGATCGACGCCAGGTGCGCCAAGGAAACCCTCACCGCAGGCACAATGGTCTGCTCCGAAAAGGTCGTCTGCTACCTCGTGTGAAGATGCCAGGTCGGGACCTCGATACACCCGTTTTGCCCGGTCTCGCCACCTAAACGCCAACCCCTTGATTGACTGAGTCTTATGCGCCAAACACCCGGCAGAATGCATCCAGGAGCACTTCCCATGCCAACCGAAAATAGGCCTCCCGACCTGCACCGGACTTGCCCCCTTGCCGCCGTGCATGTTACACAGCCGGAGCGGTGACTGGACAGAAAGCCGAAAGGCAATGGAGACCTCGGTAGCTAGAGTCGCCCCAAAATCGAGCGCTGTGGCGGTGACTGGACAGAAAGCCGAAAGGCAATGGAGACAGCTCGAGCTCGCGCTCGAGCTCGAGCGCAAGCCGCTCCGCGGTGACTGGACAGAAAGCCGAAAGGCAATGGAGACTCGAGCTCGAGCGCAAGCCGCTCCCGGGTAGCCGACTGCGGTGACTGGACAGAAAGCCGAAAGGCAATGGAGACGAGGCGGCAGCACGAGCGGCATACTCCGGAGAAGTGATGCGGTGACTGGACAGAAAGCCGAAAGGCAATGGAGACCATTCCTTACGCGCGCGTGTCCGGGACTCCCTCGCCCTGCGGTGACTGGACAGAAAGCCGAAAGGCAATGGAGACAACACGAATCTGAACCTGGCCACCGCCAGAGCCCGGTCGGCGGTGACTGGACAGAAAGCCGAAAGGCAATGGAGACAATAAAAGTAAAAGGTGGCGGTCTACATTCCAGACGCGGTGACTGGACAGAAAGCCGAAAGGCAATGGAGACTTCGTTCTATTGTTGTTCTCATATTTTTCCGCGCCCAGCGGTGACTGGACAGAAAGCCGAAAGGCAATGGAGACACAATTCCAGTATGCACCATGTTTGGTGGTGCCGTCTGGCGGTGACTGGACAGAAAGCCGAAAGGCAATGGAGACTCAGCGCGCGCTACGCAGTCGTTTCCCCGCGGTAAGGCGGTGACTGGACAGAAAGCCGAAAGGCAATGGAGACCGGTGGGAGTCGGTAGCCTATCGGCTACCGACGGACTAGTGCGGTGACTGGACAGAAAGCCGAAAGGCAATGGAGACGACCGTATGGTCCGCGCCCTTGCCCAAGAAATAATGCGGTGACTGGACAGAAAGCCGAAAGGCAATGGAGACTCCCGTTCGCAGTCCGACAGCTGACGGGAGTATGCTGCCGCGGTGACTGGACAGAAAGCCGAAAGGCAATGGAGACGAACGGCCATCCGACTCGCATTCAGCTTGGAGCATAAGGCGGTGACTGGACAGAAAGCCGAAAGGCAATGGAGACGGATGGGCAGCGACCCATGCCGCGAAGTCAGGCTCGGCGGTGACTGGACAGAAAGCCGAAAGGCAATGGAGACAATAGCGCTGCCCCAAAATCCAAGGCGGTATCCCCAAAAGCGGTGACTGGACAGAAAGCCGAAAGGCAATGGAGACGCCGCATACGCGGGTGATTTGATCCACTCCAACCAGGCGGTGACTGGACAGAAAGCCGAAAGGCAATGGAGACCCGGAGAAAGCGGAGCCAACACAAACGGGCGAGCCTGGCGGTGACTGGACAGAAAGCCGAAAGGCAATGGAGACAAGATGGGCGCGCGCGCGCTATGCGCGCGCGCTTCCGTGCGGTGACTGGACAGAAAGCCGAAAGGCAATGGAGACCAGCTGGCTCGCATGGCTTCCGCGCGCGCGCGCCATGCGGTGACTGGACAGAAAGCCGAAAGGCAATGGAGACCGTGCGGTTGGGGCGAAACCCAACCACGGCGGTTTTTGCGCGGTGACTGGACAGAAAGCCGAAAGGCAATGGAGACTAATCGCATCGCATCGAGGAGCATTTCGGCATTGGTGGCGCGGTGACTGGACAGAAAGCCGAAAGGCAATTTGACATTTTGGCGATAATTTCGCCGTTCTGGGGGAATCAGAGATAGCCTAATGCTTCGGCCTGCAATTGCACCGCGACCTGCGGCGCGCTGATCTGGAGCGCCTCCTCCAGGAAGCCTTCCACCCCCTGATCAATGGCCGCGAGGACTCGCAACGCACCTCCGTTGATGCGGCTTGTCTTGCGGGGGAGGTCTTTAGCCGCAAAAGAGCGCAAAGCCGACACGTTCACTTCTTTGTGGTCCTTGTGTTCTTTCGCGGCTGGAAACAGGTCAGCAGGGTACAGTCGGCCATTGGTGTCTGCGGGGTAGAGGGTTTAGCGCGTAGTCGTGTGGAGCTTGCGGGCCTTCGAGACAGGGCTGTTTCCGGAGGTCGCAGCCGGTCACTCTCCGGGATCAATCTGTATTCCGTCCTGAATCGGTGTGGAGTCCCTCACAGATTCGGGGCGGAACACAGATTGCCCGCCATGGCCTTCTCTGT
>MWFF01000199.1 GCA_002071485.1 Verrucomicrobia bacterium ADurb.Bin006
CGCTCCTGGCCAACTTGCCGCTCCGCCAACTTCTGCTGGTGCTCGGCCAGCTCCTTGGCATAACGCGCCTGCGCCCGCGCCTCAATCTGCGCCCGCGCCTTCGCCAACGCCGCTTTGCGCTCCTGTCGCCGCACGATCTCATCGGGAATCCTCAACCCCTCCTCCAACGGCGTGGCGTCCGCACTCTCGGCTTTGGCCAGCAGTTGCTCCACCTCCAAGTCCAGGATGAAGTGCGCCAGGTGGTTAGCGGGCACCCAGTCGCGCAGGTCCACAGGCAGCAGTAGGGGGGTGTCACGGTCGACGTTCACGAAGCGTGGGCCCATAGTTATCTGCTGGACTCTAAACCTCGCCCTCTTGTTCAAACGCCGGGCAAAATTGTTGGGGAAAAGTCCGACAGGCTGCTAGGGCGACTGGAAGGCTACGTCGGGATCTGCCGGTCTGTGACCGGCATCAGCAACGACCCGGACGGCGGAGACGGCGACCTCGGTTTCGGGGTTTAGGGTTGGGGCAAATGGGCCTCCGACAATCATTGGAGCGGAAACTTGCGCTAAGCCCAGGCTGTCGTCCGGGTCCCGTAAAGGTCGGAGTTCCCCCCCGTGCGACCGGATCTGCAAGGGCAAAGGAGTATCTGCCCAGGAAGTTAATGTGACCGAGGAAAACCTCCGCGCCCAGGCCCCGAGCATCTTTGCCACGGGCCGATGGGGAGAGTCACCGCTACGCGTTCGTGCCGACCCGCCCGGATTGTGGACGGCTTGCGCGAGCACGATTGGGTTCCGGTGGCGGTGGAGGAACAACGAATCCGCAACGAAGCCCGGCGGGGCTTTCAGAAGCATCTCATCCGCTTCCGCCGGGCTGAACAGATGGAGACGCTCGATGAATGGAACACCGAATTGGTACTGCTCAAACTCACACGATACCGGGTGCGCTTATCAGCTCCACGCCGGAATCTACCGACGCATCTGCGCCAATGGGTTGGTGCTTTCCAGTTCGGCGTTCGAAGCCGTCCGCTTCCGTCACACCGGCCTCGTGGCCGAGGAAGTCGTGCAAGCGAAGTGCAATGGTTTGCAGGCCACTGAAGCCAGTTG
Source organism: Verrucomicrobia bacterium ADurb.Bin006 (assembly GCA_002071485.1). Classification (GTDB taxonomy): domain Bacteria; phylum Verrucomicrobiota; class Verrucomicrobiia; order Limisphaerales; family J093; genus MWFF01. Next base: position 1,086 of record MWFF01000199.1, read on the forward strand.
CCTCCACATGTCAAGCGTCGCAGACTTGCAGATTCGCACCGAAGCCTGACTGAATCCGTCTGAGGAACAGTCGCCCATCGTCTTAAACTTCGGGTTGCCACTCTCGCCGGTTTCCCCGATAAACAGCGTGACGCTGATCCGCGACAGCTTGCCCTCGCGGGCGGTGTCGCTCGCTATGCCTGAGCCGAAAACCGCGAACGGTCTTGCCGAGTTGGAGAAGCGCCTCTGGGCTGCTGCTGACCAACTCTGGGCCAATTCGCCGCTGCGCCCCTCCGAATACTCGACCCCTGTCCTGGGCCTCATCTTCCTGCGGTTTGCCGACAACGCCTTCACCAGGGTCGAGGCCGAACTCAAGGGCAAGTCCACCGGGCGGCGCACCATCGGCAAGACGGACTATCAGGCGCGAGGAGTAGTCTTTCTGCCCGAGGGAGCGCGGTTCTCTCGGCTCCTGCAACTGCCGGAGTCCGCCGACATCGGCAAGAAGCTCAACGAGGCGATGAAGGCCATCGAGCAGGAGAACGACGACCTCAAGGATGTGCTGCCCAAGTCCTACCAGCGGATCGACAACGCCACGCTGGTCGAACTGCTCAAGATCATGTCCAGCATTCCCCTGAACGTGCCCGGCGACGCCTTCGGGAAAATCTACGAGTACTTCTTGGGCGCGTTCGCCATGAAAGAGGGGCAGAAAGGCGGCGAGTTCTTCACCCCGCCCAGCATGGTCGATCTGATCGTCGAGATCATCGAGCCGTTTCACGGGCGGCTGTTCGATCCGGCCAGCGGCAGCGGCGGCATGTTCGTGTCCAGCGCCCGTTACGTGGCCAACCACCGAAGGAAGCCCAGCGAGGAAATCGCCATCTACGGCCAGGAGCGTGTGGCGGAGACCATCCGGCTGTGCAAAATGAACCTCGCCACGGCTTGAGCGGCGACATCCGGCAGGCCAACACGTACTACGAAGACGTTCACGACTGCATGGGCCGATTCGACTTCGTGATGGCGAATCCGCCCTTCAACGTCTCGGGCGTGGACAAAGAGAAACTCAAGGATGACCCGCGTTTCCGCCTTGGCCTGCCCACCACCGACATCGCGAATTACCTCTGGATTCAGGTTTTCTACCACGCGCTCAGCCCCAAGGGCCGCGCCGGGTTCGTCATGGCCAACTCGGCGGCGGATGCTCGCGGGTCCGAACTGGAAATCCGCAAGAAGCTGATCCAGTCTGGCGCGGTGGATGTGATCGTGTCCGTCGGGCCGAACTTTTTTTACACGGTCACGCTGCCCGCGACGCTCTGGTTCTTCGACCGGGGCAAGGCGACGGTGCCGCCTCCCAAATCGCCAGCGGCGCCGATGACCGCAAATCAGGACACCGTGCTGTTCGTGGATGCCCGGCACATCTACCGGCAGATTGACCGCGCCCACCGCGAGTTCACACCGGAGCAGGTCGAGTTTTTGGCCAACATCGTGCGGCTGTATCGGGGCAAGGAGCCGGAGTTCGTGCGCGGGTCCGAAAAACTGCTCAAGGAAAAGTTCCCCAAGCTCAGGTACGCCGACGTGGCGGGCCTGTGCAAAGTGGCGACCCGGAAGGAAATCGAGGCGCAGGGCTGGAGCCTCAATCCGGGCCGCAACGTGGGCGTGGCGGCGGGTGAGGAAGTCAGCGACGCCGACTTCAGGGAGCAGTTCGAGGAACTGACCGAAGAACTGGAAACGCTCAACGCTGAGGCGCGGGAACTGGAGGAACGGATCGCTGGCAACGCGGCCAAGATTCTGGAGGCGTGACGATGGCGGCGAGAGCAAAGTGGCCCACAAAACTACTTGGCGACCTTGCCGAATTCCGCAATGGCGTCAACTACGACAAGCGTAGTTTTGGCCAAGGCATCAAGGTCGTGGGTGTTAAGGATTTTCAGAACTACACGAAACCGCTCTACGCGGAACTTGAGCAGATCAACCCGGAGGGCATCGTCACGGAGCGCAACGTCCTCCAGAAAGGCGACATCGTTTTCGTGCGGTCAAATGGCAACCGCGAGTTGATTGGCCGCAGCTTGTACATTGATGACCTGCAAGAACAGGTCACTCACTCGGCCTTCACCATCCGCCTTCGGTTTACATCGCCAGAGGCCGTTTCGCGTTTCTATGCTTACGTTTTCCGTACGCCCATCATCCGCAAAGGACTGACGGCCTACGGAGGCGGCACGAACATCTCCAACCTCAACCAGGACATTTTGAGTCGATTGGAAGTGCCGTTTCCCAAACCTACCGAACAACGCGCCATCGCTGGTGTGCTCTCCGCCTACGACGACCTGATTGAGAACAACACGCGGCGGATACAGCTCTTGGAGCGGATGGCGCAGGCGCTCTACCGTGAGTGGTTCGTCCACTTCCGCTTCCCCGGCCACGCCCAAGTCAAACGCGTCGCCTCCCCGCTCGGCCCAATCCCGCAGGGGTGGGAAGCAGGTAAACTGGGCCATCACTTGATCGCGCTGGAAACCGGCAAGAGGCCGAAGGGTGGTGTGGGAGATTTGACGAACGGTGTGCCAAGTATCGGGGCGGAGAACATCAAGGGCATCGGACGGCACGATTTTGCCAGCGAGAAATACGTCAGCCGGAAGTTCTTCGAGGAGATGCACAAAGGCGTGGTTCAGGACAGAGACGTGGCGATCTACAAAGACGGCGCTTACATTGGGCGGTCTTCGTACCTCCGCGATGGTTTTCCCCACCACGAGTGCTGCGTGAACGAGCATGTATTTCTGCTTCGTTCATCTGGGCATCGCCTGACGCAAAACACGCTCTACCTGTGGCTTCAAGAACCCGACACCGTTCAAGCCATTCGCGGTACGAACGCAAATGCAGCCCAACCGGGCATCAACCAACAGTCTATCAACGGCCTTGGTTTGCTGGCGCCCCCGGCAGAGATTGCAGCAGAGTTTGACCTCGTGGTTGAGCCTTTGCTGGCGGGGATTGTCAACAGCGCGACACGAAACAAAGTGCTCCGCCGGACCCGCGACCTGCTGTTGCCCAAGCTGATTTCCGGCGTGTTGGACGTGTCGAAGCTGGCCTCCGAAACCGCATGAGCGTCAAAGGCAACGCCGATGCGGGCGCGTTTGGGTTGGCTGGGAGCGTGCCAGTGCTGCCGGGCTTATTTGATGGATGGACGGGCAGTCGGCGTAAGTCCATCATTTGCAGCATGTTTTTATTTGAGTAGAAAACGTCCGATGAAAGCTTGGATGACCAAAGCACTGGACTTGCTCAGGGCCAGCCTTGAACCGCCCAAGCACGAATTGAACGAGTGCGATTGGAAGGCGGGGCTGTCCCCCGACAAGAAGCGGCTGACGGAACATCTGTCGGCGTTCGCGAACCAGCCGGGCGGCGGTTATCTGGTGTTCGGCGTGGATCCGACGGGAACGGCCAGCGGGGTGGACGAGAAGACGGTCGAGACAACGGTGAACCAACTGGCGAATCTCGGTCGGCAGGGGCTTGAGCCGCCGGTGGCGCTCGATCATGCGGTGGAAGATTACGGCTCGGTGCGGTTGCTGTTTGTGCACGTGCCGGAGTCGGCGGTGAAGCCAGTGCATCTACGAGGCAAGGGACTGGAAGAAGCGTTCATCCGTTCCGGCGGCACAACCCGCAAGGCTTCACGTCAGGAGATCGGGACGTTGATGCTGAACAGTCGGACGCCGCGCTGGGAAGAACTGCACGCGTCGGTGCTGTTGCCGGACGGTGTATTCGCGCAAAGACTGGATATCGAGCCGATCCACAAGATGCTGGAGCGGCCTGTGCCCACCACAGCGGAGGAAACGCTGGCGTGGATGGAATCCGAGCGATTCATCGTCCGCGAACCTGCGGGCGGTGGCTACGTGACGAATCTCGGCGCTATCGCGGCAGCGCGGCGGCTCGCCGATTATCCTGACCTGAGCCGGAAGGCGGTGCGGGTGGTCGTCTATGAGGGGTTGAACAAAACGAAGACGAAGCAGGAGCGGGAAGGAACGAAGGGCTACGCGATCAGCTTCCAAGGGCTGCTGCAATTCGTCATGTCGTTGCTGCCGCAGAGCGAGGTCATCGAGCAGGCGCTGCGTCGGAAGCGCACGGTGTACCCGGAAATTGCGCTGCGCGAGCTCATCGCCAACGCGCTCATTCACCAGGATTTTTCCATCACGGGCGCGGGGCCTTTGATTGAGATCTTCGACGACCGCATTGAAGTGTCGAATCCCGGCGGGCTATTGCCGTCCAAGCGGCTTGACCGGCTGATTGGCACACAGCCGGAGTCCCGCAATGAGCAACTGGCGCGGGCGTTTCGGCGCTACAAGATCTGCGAGGAACGGGGGTCAGGACTGCTCAAGGCAGGGATACAGGTGGAACTCTACGGACTTCCACCGATTGAGTTCACGGCGGGGTCGAATTACTTCAAGGTCACGCTGTTCACGCCCCGGACGTTCGCCCAGATGTCGGTCCGTGAGCGGTTGGAAGCCTGCTATCAGCACGCGGTCTTGAAGTATTATTCCGACAGCGCCATGACCAACAAGACCCTGCGCGAACGGTTGAAGATGTCGGAGAAGCAGAGGTCAATGGTGTCGGTTTTGATACAAGAGGCCATCGACAAGAATCTGGTCAAAGCCGCCGACCCAAGCAACAAGTCTAAGAAGTTCGCCGAGTACGTGCCCTTTTGGGCGTGATGAGGCGACGATATGAGCAAGGGCTACTCCGAAGACACGTTGGTCGAGCAGCCCGCCATCGAGCTTTTGGCCGGGTTGGGCTGGCAGAGCATCGGCGCCTTCGATGAGGTCTTCGGCACCGGCGGCACGCTGGGCCGGGAAAGCGCGGGCGAGGTCGTGTTGCTGCGGCATCTGGTCCCGGCACTGAAGAAGCTGAATCCCCAAGCGCCGCCGGAGGCGATTGATGCCGCTGTAAACGATTTGACCCGCGACCGCAGCGTGATGTCGCTGGCCGCCGCCAACCGGGAGGTTTACGCGCTGCTCAAGAACGGCGTGAAGGTGGAAATCCGTAACCCGGAGGGTGAGTTGGTGCCGGAGCGGATCAGGGTCATTGACTGGGACAACCCGGCGAACAATCACTTCCTGTTGGTGTCGCAGTTGTGGGTGACGGGCGAGATGTACAAGCGCCGCCCGGACTTGGTGGGGTTCGTCAACGGCCTGCCGCTGGTGGTCAGTGAGTTCAAGGCGGTGACGGAGCGCGTCGAGGCGGCGTTCAAGGACAACATCACCGACTACAAGACCACGATCCCGCAGTTGTTCTGGAGCAACGCCTTCATCCTCGTGTCGAACGGCGTCGAGAGCCGCTTGGGCAGCCTGACGGCTGAGTGGGAGCATTACTGCGATTGGAAGAAGATCAGCAGCGAGGCGGAGCCGGGCAGCGTGTCTTTGGAAACGCTCTTGAAAGGCACGTGTGACAAGACCCGGCTGCTGGACTTGGTCGAGAACTTCACCCTGTTCGAAGAGAAGGCGGGGAAGATCAGGAAGGTGGTCGCCAAGAATCACCAGTACCTCGGCGTCAACAACGCCATCAACGCGCTGCTTGCGACCCTCACCCCCGGCCCCTCTCCCAGTGGGAGAGGGGTCTGGAGTTTGGACATTTTTTTGCTGGACTCGAAACGGCCACTGGGGTAAATCGTGGGCGCAGTGGAACCGATCCGCGTCCAGGGCCGCACGCTCACGGGCGATGATCTGGCGTGGTTGCAGGCTCTAATCGAGCAGCATCCGGCCTGGCATCGCACGGCCCTCTCGCAGTACCTGTGTGAAGTGTGGAACTGGCGCAACGCGGCCGGACGTCTCAAGGACATGGCGGCGCGCACGTTGCTGCTCAAGCTGCAGGC
>MWFF01000200.1 GCA_002071485.1 Verrucomicrobia bacterium ADurb.Bin006
TCAAAGGGGTACGGTTGGTGCGGTTGGGAGAACCAGGAATGGGATTGTGGCGATTGCCCAAACACTATCAGGTGGCGCAGGCCGAGGTGCTGGAGGTGTTGCCAAAACTGGCTGCGCCTGTGTTGTCTCTAGGAAAAGCCAACATTCGAAGGCTAAAGAATCCACGTAAAGGCCGATCAAATAAATGACTTACACCGGCTCAGACCCGGTCGGGAAACTGCAGCCAATGGGGGAAGGCCAGCCAGACGATCGTGAATTTGATCGCCAGCACGACGACGGCCAAGGGACTGAGAGTGGTTTGTCGACTGGATCGACGGGAAGTCAGAACCTTGTAGTCAGCGCGGTAACGGACGACACAACGGCGGAACTGCTCGGGATGAACCCAGGCCATGACTTGAGCGAAAACGTTTCTTCCGATATGCATTTCGGGAGTTTGGCAGGGAACCTGCTTCGCGAAATGCCAAAATCGCGCTCAAATCGCTCACACCTCTTTCCAGCTCCATCATCCCTATTTGGAAAAGGATCCAGCAGATCCTACTCACCATGGCCGGATGACAGTGAACGACAGAACTGAGCGACAGCCGCCGACAGGGACGACAGGGACGGTGGAGCGCACGATGCACGTTCGAACTGCCGCCCGACTTCGAGCGGAGAAGCGGGGCGGCTCCAGTGACTGGTTGGCAGATCATTCCTTCCTCGTTTTCTCAGGAACAAAGTAGAGCTGGAATAGCGCGTTCGTGGGGATAACAACCATAGTACTCCCATCCGACGCGGCATGGATGTCCCCAAACATCCTGAATAGAACCTCGTCGTAATTCTCAACGTCGGGATTAAAGTCGAATGAATCCCCTTCTCCCAGGGACTCGGTAGCCACTATCCGTCCTGAGGTTCGCTCGACCAGGATCGCCGTCCCGTCCCGAGGAGCGGTGTATTCGACGCTCAGGCCACCGCCGACGAGTCTAGCGCCCTTTGGCAAGTTGGATGTTGCGCAACCCGCGAGGAGACTGACGAATGCAATCAAGCCCAATCGTGTGATGTTTGTGATGTTCATTGTGTTGAAGCATCGCACGGACATCCCTGCCTTGCCAATCACTGATTCTCCCTTGACCGAGCGGTTCGGCAAGTTCACATAGTCTGCGACTCAATGGGTGAGCCTGATCTTCATGCCGTGATCATGCCGCCAACTGCGCAGCGCAGCCAGGCAATCACTGTCGACTCTGCGGGGTAGGATTCGGCGGCAGGCTTTGTCCGTCCACTTCCGAAGGGGTGACTTTTTCGAGAATGACGCCAAAGGGCGTATGGACCTCGACTCTCAATCGGAATTGACGTTCGTCTTCGATCGGGGCCAGATCGACAAACACGCGGATGTCGCGCGCCTCGAGCCGGTCCACGACTTCGGGCGCCCCGCTGACCTGCACGTCCACAGTGTTGGGATCCACCCGCACGGCACGCCGATCCTCCGTGCTGGTCATGATTGTGATCGGCAGTTGGCGGAGCACGCGCGACCCTCTGGGCTGATTGCGCGACGGTGTCCCCGACTTGAGCGTCATCCAGACCACCGCCGCGGAAAGAAGAGCGACCATCTTCCACCGCAAGTTGTGCGTCAGAATCCGGGGCAGGCGCATACGATCAGTCCGTTTTAGCCCGCGCGGGTTTGGCGACGCCGGCGGCGGGCTCGCGGGTCACGAGGGTCCGCAGCCACTCCCCCACGGTGCGCGAGCGGGGGATTCGCACCAGGACTGAGGTGAGGAAAGAACGCAGCTCCTCGGCTGTGACTCCGCGGATCAACTGCCCCTTGTAAGCATAGGACACGGCCCCGGTCTCCTCGGAGACCACCACGACGACGGCGTCCGTCTCCTCCGACAGGCCGATGGCCGCCCGGTGCCGCGTGCCGAGCGATTTGCTGAGGTCCTGCCGCTGGGTGAGGGGGAAGATGCACGCGGCGTTCATGATGCGGTTGCCGCACAGGATGACTCCGCCGTCGTGGATCGCGTTGTTGGGGAAGAAGATCGTCTCGAGCATCTCGGGCGTGGCCTCGGCATCGACGACGATTCCCGACTCGACGACTTCCTGGAGCTGGATCGATTGTTCGATGGCGAGCAGCATGCCGATCCGCACGTCCGCCAGGCGCTCCGCCGTTTTGATGATGACCTCGATGTTCTCCCGCTGCTCGCGGGTGCTGGCGAAGAAGGGGAGGCTTCCGAGTTCGGCGAGCACGCGGCGCAGCTCAGGCTGAAAAATGACGATCACGCCCACGGCGAAGAACGCGAAGAAGTTGCCCAGAAGACCCTCGAAGACCTCGAGATCGAGGGCCCGCGCAAGCACGGTCAGCACCATGAGCACCAGGAGGAACCCGGTCACCACCGGCGCGCCGCGGGTCCCGCGCACCAGCATCACGGCGTAGTAGATGCCGATCGCGAGAATGAGAATCTCGACGAACGCCCGCCAATCTTTTGGCAGCCAATCCATTAATGTCCTGGGCACGCAGCCGTCGCCGCCCTGGCGCGCAACGCCTCGATCACACGCAGGGCCTGGCACGTCGCCGCCACGTCGTGCGTCCGAAACACTTGGACGCCGGCATTCGCCGCCCACGCCGTGCAGGCCAGCGCCGCCGGTAATCGAGCGTCCAAGTCTACCCCCAGCAGACGACCGAGAAAGGACTTGCGCGAAACGCCGAGCAACAACGGTCGGTGGAAGCCTTTATAGGATTCGAGGCCGGCGAGCAAATCCAAATTATGGTCCAGATCCTTGCCGAATCCGATTCCAACGTCCAACGCGACCTGGTCGGGTCCGACGCCGCACCTGGCCAAACGCGCCAAGCGGTCTGTGAAGAACTCGCCCACTTCACGGACGACGTCCGTGTACGTGGGGTTCTGCTGCATGGTGGCCGGTGTTCCCTGCATGTGCATGCACACGTACCCGGCTTGGGCATCCGCCACCACGCGCCAGAGCGCGTCATCGCTGCGCCTCGCCTCGACGTCGTTGACCAGGCTCGCCCCGGCGGCCAGAGCGGCCCGCGCCACGCCGCTTTTGCGCGTGTCGACGGACAGCGGCACCGTCACTTGGCGAGCCAACTCCTCGATCACAGGCAGAATCCGACGCAGCTCCTCCGCTTCGGACACCGGAGTCGCGTTCGGACGCATCGATTCACCCCCCACATCCAGGAAATCGGCGCCCTCAGCCACCAGTTCCCGGGCATGCGCAATGGCAGCCCCTGGATCAAAGTACCGCCCTCCGTCCGAGAACGAGTCCGGAGTGACGTTCACAATGCCCATCACGAGCGCTGGGCGTGGGAAGACAAACTCGAATCGGCGGCAGGACCAACGCATAGCATCAGAGCCGAGCGCTCGCGGTCCGAAGGGCGCGTCTCGGACCGAACCCGTGTTCGGGGCTTGTTGGATTCAAGCGCTCAGTTCATTCGCATGGGCATGATCACGTAGAGAAACGGCCCGTTCACCTTGAGGACCCCCGGGCTCAACTCGTCGCTCAGTTCCAGGAAGACTTCGTCGTTATCCAGGGCTTTCAACGCATCAAGGAGAAAGGAAGGATTGAATGCGACCGCGAGATCCGGGCCCTTGTAGTTGATGGCCAGCGTTTCGCGCGCCTCTCCGATCTCGGGCGCATTGGCGGTAATGGCTAGGGTGTTGCGGGTGAAGGAGAGCTTGACCGAGTTGGACTTCTCGCTGGTCATCAGTTCGGCGCGCCGCAGGGCCTGGACGAGTTCCTCGCGCACCAACGGGATGCGCTCTTTGGATTCCCGAGGAATGACCTGCTGGTAATTCGGATAGGTCCCCTCGACAAGCTTCGAAATCGCGAGGATGTTGAGTAAACCCTCGCCGCGCATGTCGAAGGCGACCTGATTGTCGCCGACGCTGATTTCGACCTCGCCTTTGTCCTGCAGCAGGCGGCTGAGTTCGGCGACCGTCTTGGCCGGTACGATGAACTCGGTCTGGTTCTCAGCCCCAATGTCCACCTCCTCGTCCGTCAGCGCTAAGCGGCGTCCATCCGTGGCCACCAGAGTCACCTTATGCTCCCGCAGGCTGAAGAACAGGCCGTTCAACACATAGCGCGCCTCGTCATTCGAGACGGCAAAGGCCGTGCGTCGTAGCATGCCCTTGACCTTGTCCTGGGGGAGCGCGACCCGCTTGCTGTCGGCAAACCCCGGCCGCGGGGGAAAATCTTCCGCGGGCAGCCCATTGACCTTGAAGAAGGAGGCTCCGGCGGTCAGGCTGCAGACGTTCTTCTCGTCAACCTCGAGTTCGATTTCCGGCGTCCCCAGTTCACGGACGATGCTGAAAAGACGGCGGGCGGGCAAAGTGGTCACTCCGACCTTCTCGACCTTGGCTTCGACACCGCAGGCGATCGACACGTCGAGGTCCGTGGCTGTCAAACCGAGGCGCCCCTGTTCGGCCTGGAGCAGAACATTCGACAGAATGGGCAGGGTCGTCCGGCTCCCGACCACATTCTGCACCGCCTGAAGACCATTGATAAGCTGCTCTCTGGCGATTGTGAGTTTCATGGGCGCATAGGATGATGCTGCAAACCGTCAAAAAAGACTCTTATTATGGTGTGTGAATAATTGAAACAGTTCACGCTGTCAAGGTCACGGCAAGGAGTTGCGTTGCCCGGCCCTTGAGGACAGGCTGTGGCTGCCCCCCAAACAACACCGGTGTGATCGAGTTCGCAGCCTCTTATCGGTCGGTTGTTCACAGTCCGTTCGCTCACTTGTTTTCCCGGCCGGGCCGTAGCGGGGCGTCTGGGCCCAAGCCATACTGCGCGATCTTGTTATAGAGCGTTTGGCGGCCGATGCCCAGGCGCCTGGCTGCAGCGAGTTTGTTTCCCTGGGCTTCCCTCAAGACGCGCACGATTGTGTCGCGTTCGACGACCTCGAGCGGAGTCAGGGCGGCCTGGACTCGAGCGCCCGGCGCCGAATGACCGGCGACCACAATGGACAGGTCCGTCGGCTGAATCACTGCCGCTTCGCACAGGAGGACGGCCCGTTGGACCTCGTTCTCGAGTTCGCGGACATTGCCCGGCCATGCGTGCTGGCACAGACAATCGATTGCATCGGGCGAGAAGTCGGTCACGGGGCGCGCCGCCTGAGACGCGAAGCGGCGGAGAAAGGCCCGTGCCAGGGGGACGATGTCCTCGTGGCGCTCCCGCAATGGAGGCAGCTCGATGCGCACCGCTGCGATGCGATAGTAGAGGTCTTCGCGCAGCTTGCGCTCCTCGATCAGGGTTGGCAGCGGGCGATTGGTCGCCGCGACTATCCGGCAGTCGGTCGCATAGGCCGTCCGGCCTCCGACCGGCCGAACGCGCTTTTCCTGCAGCACACGCAGGAGTTTGGCCTGCGTATCGAGCGGCATCTCGCTGATTTCATCGAGGAAGAGCGATCCGCCCTCGGCCTGGCGGAACAGGCCGTCGCGGTCCGCGACCGCGCCGGTGTAGGCTCCTTTGACGGCGCCAAAGAGTTCGCTCTCGATCAGCTCGCGCGGCAATGCGGCGCAGTTGACCTTCACGAGCGGGCCCGAGCTGCGCCGGCTCAGGGCATGGATGAGATCGGCGATCACTTCCTTGCCGGTTCCGCTCTCGCCGGACAGGAGGATGGCGGCGTCACTGGGCGCAACGCGCTCGACCAGACGCAGCACCTGCTGCATCGCCGGGCTGCGAAAGATCGGGGAAGCCCCGCCGCCGAGGCTGGACAGGGCATCGCGCAGGACCTGTGTCTGGGCGACCAGCTGCATGTGCTCGGCCGCACGCCGGATGAGCAACAGCAACGCGGGGATATCCACTGGCTTGCCGATGAAGTGGAAGGCGCCGAGCTTCGTTGCCTCGACAGCGGCGTCGAAGGTGCCATAGCCGGTCAGGATGATGACTTCCGAGCGTGGCCAGTGGCGCTTGACCTGCGGGAGGAGCGCGATCCCATCCCCGTCAGGCAACTGCCAATCCAGAATAATCACATGCGGAGCGGGCGACTCCGGCAGACGAAACAGGCTGGCGGCATCAAGCGCGACGCTCGGCTCGTGGCCCGCCTCCGCCAGAACCGCATGCAGCATTTGGCACACAGCCCGATCGTCATCGACCACCAGGACGCGTGTCTTCATTGTTCCCTGGAAGCCGTCGGGAAAAGCTCGCGGATGCGCTGCCGGATCCGCTCCACCTCGGCCGCCGGCATGCGGCGGCGCGGCATGCGGCGCTCGACGGCCTCGAGCAATCGGAGCCAATCCGCCAAGGACGGGTTGGCGACTGGACGCCAGTCCTCATAGCGGCGGTGGCGTTCGAAGAAGCGCCACGCGCCGCCGACGCGATGGGCATAAACCTGCCAATGCTCGCCCTGCTCGTCGACGCGGCGCCATCCGATTTCCGTCTTGGCTGACACAAGTTGCTTGTTCGGGTGTCCCGACTCGAAGCGGCAGATGCCGACGCGATCCCGGGATCCCGCCTGGTTACTGGGGCAGCTCGAGGCTGACCACAGCCAGAGCAGCGATGCCTTCGTCGCGTCCCAGGAACCCAAGCCCCTCATTGGTGGTCGCCTTGATCGAGAGGCGGCTCGGATGGAGTTCGAGGATGTGCGAGATATTCGATTTCATGGCGTGCAGATGAGGCGCCAGCATCGGCTGCTCGGCGATGACCGTCGAGTCGATATTGACGATGCGGCCCCCACGTAAATTGACCAGGCGGGCCGCTTCGTGCAGGAAGATTTTGCTGGGGGCATTGTGCCAGCGTGGATCGGTGTTCGGGAAGAGCTGGCCAATATCCCCCTCGCCCAGGGCCCCGAAGATGGCGTCACAAATCGCATGGAGCAGCACGTCCGCATCCGAGTGGCCCTCGAGTCCCTTGTGGTGACGCAGATCGACGCCGCCCAATAGGAGCTTGCGCCCCTCGACTAGGCGGTGCACATCATATCCGATCCCCACGTGGTTCATGGCGCCAGCATAAACGGATCGCCCACCGATTGTAAACCAGGAGAATCGCTCGACTGGACGCCGGGCGCAGCTCAGGCGAATTCCAAGACCAAGCTCTGCCCGGCTTCAATCACAATGTCCTGGTCGAAGCGAACCTGGGCATGTCCGCCCGCGGCGGCAGACTGGCACGCGACGTCGCGGCCGCCGACGCGGACCGTGACGGCGACGGGCGCAGCCCCGGGCCGCAGAGCGACCTCGATCTGTTTCACAGCCAGCCGTCCCCAGCGGACATTCAGCTCGTCGCGCTGCCGCCCCTCTTCGATCCTCTGCGCAAAGCTGCCCCATCCCTCCGGTCCTGCGAAGAGACACCGGATTTGCTCCGGACGGTACCGGGGGTCGAGGCGCAGCGTGCGGGCCGGGCCGTCATACGCCCAGCCCGAGAGCGCCAGCAGCAGCGACCAGGACGACATCGCGCGGGCGTAATGGCCGCCGCACTCGATTTCGTTCCACGGGTTGCGCATGATCGGCCGGCGCGGGATGCCGTCGTATCGCTCGCGGGCGCCCTTGACGATGGCGAGGCCTTCGGTGAGGAGCCCTTCGTAGATCATGTGGGCGGCGACCTGGTACTCGATGCCGGTCCACACTTCGTCCGAGTAGAGCATGACATGGCCGGGGCGTCCGCCTTTTGGCCATGTGCAGATGATCAGGCCCTTGTCGTTGTCGCCGGCAAAGGCGCGCGGCGCGTGTTTCCAGCCAGTGAGATCCGATTTCCAATTGTACTTGAAGACCGCCTTGAGGGCCGAGACGACCTTGTCCCGCGGGAACAGATATCCCAAGCCGAGTTGGTGCGCCCACCATTGGCCGATGAGCTGGTCACTCATGCAGCCGGGGCCGACCTCGCCGGGCATCTGCTCGTAGCCGGGCAGGTGTTGGCGGAAGTACTCGCCGTCCCAGCAGAGCTCGATCAGCCTGGCTTGACCCCGCTCGAAGAGCCCGCGGAAGCGGTCGGCACTGGCGGTGTCGCCGACGCGGCGCGCCCATTCCTCGCCGGCGCGCAAGGCCGCCAGGTAATAGCCGCTGATGAACGTGGTGACACCGTGCAGCGCTTCGTCGTAGGTGTTCCATTGGTCGTCTTCAAGATAGCCGGACGGCGCGCCCCCGTGGGACTTAGCGTCGCGCTCGATGAGGTAATCGACGGCCCGGCGGATGTGGGGCCAGTAGTCCTGGAAGAACGATTCGTCGGTAGTGTTCAGGGCTTCGCGATAGGCCTTGAGAATGCAACTCGCATGGCCGTCGGCGAAAGGCTGTTCGCCCGTCGGGCGGGGCGGGGACGGGACGTCAGTGCGATTGTTCACGCCGCCGTCCTTGCGCTGCTGGTGTTTGAAATCGATGCGGCGCATCTCGCGTTCGAGATCGGGGAACAGCCGCGCGAGGGTCTGTTCGTAGCCCCAGACGTGGGTGCAGGTCGGCTGACAACAGCCGTTCGAGCCTTCCCAGCCGTAGATGTCGCCGTTGGCAATGCGGAACACGACGCCGATGTGCCGGATGGTGGCGGCGTTTGCCGTCAGGCAGTCCAGGAGCCACGCCGGCAGCGTGCTCTCGTAAAGGGTGCGTCGGAACAGGTCGGTTTGGGCGCGCCAGGCGGCCAGGCTGGCCGACGCCTCCTTCAGAACGGCGCGCGCGTCGGGCCATCGGGTGGCGTAGTGACACCCCATCCAGACCCCCTGCGCGTTGTACTTGTTCGGGTAATGCCAGGCCAGGAGGAACGGCACATCGAGGCGCGCGTTGGGCGCGACGGTCACGCGGGTGGCCACGGCGCCGGTGGTTGTTCGCCCCGCGGGCGTGGGCGCGCTCGAGGCGGTGTGGGTGTCCGACGGCCAGCGCCCATCCCTGGCGAAGGTGTTCCAGGCCTCAGCCCAATCTCCGATGGCCGACGCGGTCGTCACCTCGCCTTCGAGCGCAGCAAGGGCCATCGAGCCGAATCCGGGCGCCTGGATCGACTGGCCACGCAGCGGCTTGTACCTGGCCCCGACCAGTTCACAGAGGGTGGCGTATGCGGCCTGCCGGACCGAAACGATCCCGGCGGCGTTCGGACGCAGGACCGGACCCGATGCAAGAACGACACGCCCCTTTCCAACCGGGCGCACGTAGAGATTGAGTCCGCCCGTCGTGGCCTGGGACTGGGCGCCCTCGCGCAGGGTGACCCCGGCGAACGCGAGGGTGTTGGGGTCCCCGGGCGCGCGGTCCGCGACGGCCCGGACCTCGGTGCAGCGGACGGGCAGCAGTTCCTCGAGCAAGGCCAGGGTGGCCCGATTGGCCGGGTGATCCGAGAACTCGATCTGGTCCACATTCACGTGGCCCCAGCCGCCGGTGGCCTCGTCGACGATCTCGAGCTGACCCGACTTGCCCGCATGCTCGCTCACGTCCCACGACACCGGTTCGAGGCGTTCGTTGTCTTTGCCCGAAGCCCGCCGCACGACCTGGCCGCCGATGCGCAGGCGCAATTGGGTGTCGGCGTGGGACCCGCCCCCGATGAGGAAGCGGATGAAACGGCGTTCGATGGTGAACGCGCGGCTTGTCGCCTTGCCTCGCGTGCCGTCGCCCTCGAGATAGGTGTTGACCAGGCCGCGTCCCAAGAAACCCGAGACCCGCTGTTGATTGGGCAGCGTGCCGCCTGCGGGTTTTGTCCCAAACGCCGTCCCGCTGAGTGTCCATTGGTCGTAGCCGTGCTCGAAGTCTTCGAACAGGATGTCGGGGCGGCCCGAGCTGGGGCTCAGCGGTTGCCCGCCTGTGGCGGTTGCATACTGGGCTACCAGCGGCAGTGTGGCGCCCGCAAAGACAAGCGTCGCTCCCTCCTGCACGGCGTCGCGCGCGGCCCGGAGTTGCGCGGAGGCGAAGTCGGCGGCGGGCTCCTCGATCCAGACGACCCTCGATTCGGGCGCATCCGATGGCGCCGCTTTGGCCAGGCCTTCGAGCGGTTCGACCCGCAGGTTGTCCGGGCGATCGGGCGGCGGGCTGTTCAGGGCCGCGAGATTCGCGCTGATGAACAGCCGGATCGGACGGTCCAGCGTCGCCGCTTCACCGGGCTGAGCCCGGAAGAAGAGCCCTCTGGCAGCCCCTTCACCGCACGGTTCGTTGATGTTGCCGCCGAAGTTGGGATGCCGGTCGCCGTCGATCGGATCGATGGCATCGTAACCGACGGGGTTTTGGAGGAACGAGGCGAGCGACACCGTCTGCGGCTGGGCGGAGCGGTTGGTGATGCGGAAGATCAAGGCGGCCACCGGAACCGATGAGAGGGCGGTGTCGAGAGGCGCAAAGGGGCTGAACGCCTCGAGTTCGAGGTCGACCGGCAGGTCGGGCTCGATGTAGCGAAGCCGGGCGACGGGATACTCGACCGCCATCTCGACGCGCGGCACGCGCGGGGCCGCGGGGCCGCCGGCGGTCTGGAGCAGCCGGGCCACGTTGCCGACACGGACGGCGAAATGGAAGGGAACGAGCCCGTCGCGCAGGGTGTTGAACAACTGCCACGTGGTGAATTGGCCGTCCGAGCCGATCTCGATGTTCCCGGTGCCGATCCCGCCCAGGTGCATCCGCGCGTCGGTGTGGACGGCGGAGTGGTAGACCGCGCCGGCATCCGGCGCGGTCAGGCTTTGGCTCCAGGCCTCGAGTTCGGCCGCAGACAGCGGCGCGCGCAGCCAGGCCGGCGCGGTCAGGAGGCCTGCCGCCCCGGCCGCCGTGCGCCCGAGGAACGTCCGGCGATTGACGGGATCGAACGCCGGGGCGCAGGACCCGGAGCATTGGCATCGGCGCCTGTGTTGAGGAGCGCCCTCGGAAAGGTCGAGATGGGAATTGGGCGGAGGTTTCATGATTTGCAGTGTGCGTATGTGTTAGAGGATTGGGTGCCCGGCGTCACGCCCGAATCATCGCTGTCGCTTCCTTGTCGTGGATGAGCAGTCCGATTGCCGCGCCGCGAGGCTTGACCCTGATGATCGCCCGTCTCACCATGTCGGCGCAACGGGCCGCCGCGAAACCAACCACGGTGGAGAGACGTGTCGACCAGACGTCGCGAGGGCAGCCCTGAGCGGAGACAAATCATGAGTGCAATCGACAATCAAATGAACAGGCGGCGGTTTCTCAAACGAACATTCCCGGTCGGCGCCATGCTGTTGGCGCCTCAAATCGTGGCTCCATCGGTCCTGGGCAAGGGCGGGGGCGTCGCCCCCAGCGAGCGCGTGGTGCTCGGCGGCATCGGGATCGGCGGACGCGGCTCCTACGTCCTGGGCTGCTTCCTGCAGGAACCGGATGTGCGTTTCGTGGCGGTCGCCGAGGTGAAGGCCCAGCGGCGCCAGGCGGTCAAGCAGATGGCTGATACGCGGTACGGCAACACCGATTGCGCCACCTATCGCGATCTCAGGGAATTGCTGGCCCGGAACGACATCGACGCGGTCCTGATCGCCACGGGCCCCAACTGGCACGCCGCGGCCTCGATGCTGGCCGCGCGGGCCGGCAAAGACGTCTACTGCGAGAAGCCGTGTGCCAAGACGATCATGGACAGTCTCGCCCTGGCGGACACGTTCCGGCGGACGGGCCGCGTGTTTCAGGCGGGCACCCAGCGGCGAAGCCTGCCGAATTTCGCGTATGCGGTGGACCTGGCCCGGCGCGGCAGGCTGGGCAAGCTCAAGACGCTCCACGCGCACCCTGCCGGACTCGAGACGAAGATGAGCGGATGGCTTCCGGCCGAGACCGAACCTCCCAAGGAGGAAGTCGATTGGGATTTGTACCTCGGGCCCGCGGCGTGGCGGCCCTTCAATCGCCGGCTCCTCGACGGCTTCAACTTCGAGAAGGGCGGCGGGATGGTCGGCGGCGGCTGTCTCGAGTGGGGTTCGCACTGCGTTGATCTGTGCCAATGGGCCAACGACGCCGACGACACCAGTCCGATCGAATACGAGCGCAAGGGCGACCGGCTCCACGCCCGCTATGCCAACGGGGTCGAGTTGGTGGTGCGCAACGATGGCTGGCTGCCGCTGGGCTCCTGCCCCGTCCGTTTCGAGGGCGAAACCGGGTGGGTGGAGACAGGCGACAACGGCGATCTGGTGGCCAGCGACGACGCCCTGCTCGCCGGCAAAGGGGTCCGAATCTCCGGCTACCCGGCCGATTTCCATGTGCGCAACTTCCTCGATTGCGTCAAGACGCGCGGTCAACCCCGCGCCAACGCCGAGGTGGCCTGCTGGTCGCACATCACATGCAACGCCGCCAATATCGCGCTCTTCCTGGATCGGAAGGTCCAATACGATCCCAAGAAGAACGAGTTCATCAACGACGAGGAGGCCAACCGCCTGCGCGGGGAGGCGTGGCGCGAACCGTGGCAAGCCTGAAACAGCGCACCAACCCCGAATCGACAATGCCATTTCACAAGACTATGAAACATCACATCTCCCGAGTCGCGCAGCTCCTCAGTCTCGCCGTGTTTGCCGCCAGCGCCAGCGCCCTTGGCCCGACGCGCGCGGCCACGTTGGACCTCGATGTGCCTGCCGCCGAGCGCGAGCAGAAGCTCATCGCGCTGATCAAGTCCGACGCGCAGCCTGCCGAGAAGGCTCTCGCCCTCAAGCAGTTGGCCATTTGCGGCACCGCCGACGCCGTTCCGGCCCTGGCTGGCTTTCTCGGAAGCGAGGAGTTCTCGACCTGGGCCCGGATTGCCCTCGAAGTCATTCCAGGCCCGGCGCCCGATGAAGCCTTGCGCGCCGCTCTGACCACCGTCCAGGGCCGGCCCCTGATCGGCGTCATCAGCTCGATCGGCGTCCGGCGCGATCTTAAGGCCGCCTACCCACTCATCACCAAACTGAGACACCCAGACGCCCAGGTCGTGTCGGCAGCGGCCATCGCCTTGGGACATATTGGCGGCGACTCCGCGGCCCGGGCCCTAGAAATCTCTCTGGCCGAGACCAGCGGCGCCACGCGCTCGGCCATTGCTGAAGGCTGTATCCTGTGTGCCGAACGGTGGCTCGCCGAGGGTCAGGCGGCCAAAGCCATGGCGCTCTATGACACAGTGCGCAAGGCGGATGTGCCGCAACGGCGGGTGGCCGAGGCAACGCGCGGCGCGATTCTGGCCCGCGGTTCGGACGGCACGGCGCTTCTGCTCGAACAACTGCGATCGCCCGACAAGGCCCTCTACAGTATCGGCCTGCGCGCCGCGCGCGAACTGCCGGGGACTCAGGTCACCGAAGCCCTGGCATCCGCCGTGAAACAACTCGCTCCGGACAGGCAGTGGCGGGTGCTGCTCGCGTTGGCCGATCGCCACGACGCTGCCGTGCTGCCGGCGGTCAAAGCCTTCGCCAAGGACGCCCCCGCCGAACTGCGGGTGACCGCCCTGAACGTGCTGGAACACGTCGGCGACACCTCGTGCATCCCGCTGCTCATCGAAGCGGCCACGGTTGACGACCGGGCTGTTGCCCAAGCCGCCAAAGCCTCTCTGGCCAGCCTTCACACCGGCAATGTCGATGCCGAGTTGCTGCGCCTCCTGCCGCAAGCCGCCGGCAAACAACGCCAGGTCCTCGTCGAGGCCGCGTCCGCCCGGCGCATCGAGTCGGCGATCCCGTCCGTGTTGCGCTATGCCACCGACGCCGATGCGGGTCTGCGCAAGGCAGCGTTCGAGGCGCTCGCTGCCCTGGGCGGCCCGAAAGAAATGGGCGCCGTAGTTGACTTGCTCAAGTCCGCAACCGCGCAGGATCGCGACGCCCTCGAGCAAGCGCTGCTGGCGATCAGCGGGCGGAGCGGAGCGGCCGCGGCGCCGACGCTCATGCCTCTGGCCGGCCACAGCGACCCCTCGCTCCGGGCCGTAGGGCTCCATGCCCTCGCGGCCGTCGGCGGTCCCGAAGCCCTGGCCGCGGTGATAAAGGCCGTTGACGACCAGGAGCCATCCGTGCAGGACGACGCTGTGCGGACCCTGTCGACGTGGCCGAACAACTGGCCTGACGACAACGGTGTTGCCGAGCCGTTGTTGGCACTGGCGAAGTCGGGGCGCAAACCGATGCACCAGGCGCTCGGGCTCCGCGGCTATCTCCAATACCTCCAGGGGATCAAACACATCGGGAATGACGAGAAGCTGGCGAAGGTTAGGGAGACGATGCCGCTGATGAAATCGTCTGACCAGAAACAACTGGCGGCGGCTGTGCTCGGGGCCATCCCGGCACCGGGAGCGATCGACATGCTGGTGGGATTCGCGGGCGATGCGGACACGGCCGAGGCCGCGTGCTCCGCGTTGACCGCCCTGGCGGTGAAAGACGCTCCCGAGTTCACCAAGGACCAGCGCCGCAAGGCCTTGCAGATCGTCCTCGAGAAGTCCAAGAGCGACGGCACGCGCAAGCGCGCCGGTGAAGCGCTGAAGAAGATCCAGTAGACAGCGCCAGACCTCCGATTCACAAACCGATTCGATGCCGCGTTGGCGGCATCGAATCGGTTTTTCTTTCTGGCGCCAACCCGCCGTCGAAAGGGCGGGGAAGTGAGCCGATCAGGCGCCCATCTGGCTTTCGCCCCGACGCGGCGACCGCTCAGGGCGCTCTTCGCGCGGCCGGGCGATGTTCACAGTCAGTTGGCGGCCCTGAAACTCCTTGTCGTGAAAGAGTTCGACGGCCTTGTTAGCCTCCTCCGCGGTCGAGAACTCGACGAATGCGAAGCCGCGTGACTTGCCGGTGTACTTGTCCAGCATCAGGTTGCAGGAGGTGACCACACCGGCCTGTCCGAAATAGTCCTGCAGGTCATTTTCGAGAGTATGATAGGAGAGATTACCGACGAACAGTCTGCTCGCGTTGCTCATAATGGGTATAAACCGCTCAAAGAAAACAGAGGGGACTGCACTCGCAGGATCACCGAAGCCCACTTGGATTGTATGCGGACATCTGTCACACCGACACGACTAATTCTTTGCGCAAGGCGCACCGTAGCAAAATCAAACGGGGCGTCAACCAGAGAATCGCAACTCAAAAAAGGTTGATTAATTGGCAAAAAGGGTGAAGCCCGCCCCAATCACCACTTCTTACGGTCCATAGATGCCACTGTCGATCCGGGTTTGTCACCAGTGGACCGCTGTACGCCATCGCAGCCTCGGCGCGCCTTCAGCCGACTGCGAGGGGGTGCTCCGTTTGCCTTCGGCCCGCGTGCAATCCCAACCGCCGGGGCCGAGGTCCCAGCCGCCCCGATGAGCCCTATGCATGACCGGATGGTGGCCTTCCTTTATTCACCCGAGATCGACGGTCTGACCTATCCGCCGGACTGTCCCTTCAAGACGCAACGCGCCGGGCTGACCCGCCAGCGCCTGCTCTCCTTCGGCCTCCTGGGGGGGACCGACTGCGTCGAGGTCCCGACGCGCCAGGCGACGCGCCCCGAACTCGAAGCCTTTCACGACCCCGCCTATTTGGATCAGCTCGAGCGGGCGGCGGGCGGCGACCTGACGATCGAGGGGTTCCAAATGGGGCTGGGCGGATCGGACACGCCGGTGTTTCGGGATTTGTTCGAGTACGGGCGCTGGGCGTGCGGGGCCGGGCTCGATGCGGCGGATCTTCTGATCGCCGGCAAGGCGAAAGTCGCCTTCAACCTGTTCGGAGGGTTTCACCATGCCATGCCCGCTCGAGCGGGCGGTTTCTGCTATCTCAACGACGTCGTCCTCGCCTGCGAACGCCTGGCGGCATCCGGTCGGCGCGTGCTGTATCTGGATTTGGACGCCCACCATGGCGACGGCGTGCAGGAGGCCTTTTATAGGCGCCGCGACGTTCTCACGCTCTCGATCCACGAGAGCGGGCGCACGCTCTATCCGTGGAGCGGCTTCGAGTCGGAAATCGGCGAAGGCCCCGGCCTGGGCTACAATGTGAATGTGCCATTGCCTGCCGGGACGTACGACGAGGCCTTTCTGGGCGCCTTCGAAGCGGTGACTGTCCCCCTTCTGGGCGCCTTCAATCCCGATGTCATTGTGCTCGAACTGGGCATGGACATCCTGGCCGGCGATCCGCTCACGCACCTTCAGATGACCAACAATGTGGTTGTGGATGTGGTCGAGCAGCTCATGAAGTGCGGTCGTCCGGTGCTTGTGGCGGGCGGCGGCGGATACCACGTCGAGAACACCGTGCGAGGCTGGGCGCTGGCGTGGCGGACGTTTTGCGGTGAAGGGGATGAGGACATTTACAGCCTTGGGCTGGGAGGGGTGATGCTTGGCAGCAGCGAGTGGGCGGGTGGCCTGCGTGACCGGGCGCTGGTTGTGACCGAGGAGCAGCGTCAGGCGGTTGAACCCGAACTGCGGAGCACCATCGACAGGCTTTCTCAAACCGTGTTCCCGCACCACGGATTGGGCATCCCATCCGCTCCGGGCTGTGGCCCAGGCCAGGACGGCCAACACGAGCGACCAGTTTAGCAAACACGCACCATTGAACTAGGAAAGGATAGACAGACATGACCGAACCCACCAAGACAGTTTCGACCGATTCCCTGCTGCAAGAGACCCGCACGTTCCCGCCGACGCCGGACGCGGTCCAGCGAGCCTATATCAATGCCGATCAATACAAATCCATGTACGACCACTCGATCAAGGATCCGGAGGGATTCTGGCTCGAACAGGCCAAGACGCTGGACTGGGTTCGGCCTCCCACCAAGGCCAGGCGTTACCTGTGGGATACAGCGGCGCATCGGATCGAGCACACCTGGTTCGAGGACGGCCAGATCAACGTGAGCGTCAATTGCCTCGACCGGCAGTTGGCGAAGAAGGCGAACAAGCCGGCTCTGATCTGGCAGGGCGAACCGGAGAACGATGTCCGGACGCTCACGTACGCCGAGCTGCACCGCGAGGTCTGCAAATGCGCCAACGTGCTCAAGTCGATGGGCGTGAAGAAGGGCGATCGGGTCTCGATCTACCTGCCCATGATTCCCGAGCTGCCGATCGTCATGCTCGCCTGCGCGCGGGTCGGGGCGATTCATTCGGTCGTGTTCGGCGGATTCAGCGCCGAGGCGCTGGCCGGGCGCATCAATGATTCCGCGTGCAAGCTGCTGGTGACCTCGAACACCTCGCTGCGCGCGGGCAAGGCGATCCCGCTCAAGACCATCGCGGACGAAGCTCTGAAGCACACGAGCACCATCGAGAAGGTCATCGTGGTCAAGCGCAACGAAACGCCCTGCAACGTCGTCGCCGGACGCGATCTCTGGTACCACGAGTTGATGGCAGGGGCCGCGGCGGAGTGCGCAGCGGAGCCGATGCACGCCGAGGATCCCTTGTTCATGCTCTACACATCGGGGTCGACCGGCAAGCCCAAGGGCGTGGTGCACACCACGGCCGGCTACCTCCTGCACGCCGCCCTGTCGCACAAGTATATCTTCGACGTCCACGAGGACGATGTTTACTGGTGCACCGCCGATATCGGCTGGGTGACGGGTCACACCTACATCGTCTATGGCCCCCTGTGCAACGGGGCCACGAGCGTCATGTTCGAAGGCGTCCCGACCTTCCCCGATGCGGGCCGTTTCTGGCAGGTGATCCAGAAGTTCAAGGCCACGGTGTTCTACACCGCGCCGACCGCCATCCGGTCCCTGATCCGCCTCGGCGAGGAGTGGCCCAACAAGTACGATCTGAGCAGCCTTCGCGTGCTGGGCTCGGTCGGCGAGCCGATCAATCCCGAGGCGTGGATGTGGTATCACCGGGTCATCGGCAAGGAGCGCTGCCCGATCGTGGACACCTGGTGGCAGACCGAGACGGGCGCCATTCTGATCACCCCGCTGCCGGGGGCGCACACCCTCAAGCCGGGCAGTGCCAGCCGCCCGTTCTTCGGTGTCGAGCCGGTCGTCCTGCGCGACGACGGGTCGGAATGCGGTCCGAACGAAGGGGGCAAGCTCTGCATCAAGAAGCCGTGGCCCGGCATGATGCGGACGACCTGGGGCGATCACGACCGGTTCATCGACACCTACTTCACAATGTATCCGAACATCTACTTCACAGGCGACGGCTGCCGCGTGGATCCGGATGGCGATTACTGGTTGATGGGCCGCATCGATGATGTCGTGAATGTGTCCGGACACCGCATCGGTACGGCCGAGGTCGAGAGCGCGCTTGTCAGTCATCCGAAGGTGGCCGAGGCCGCCGTCGCCCCGATGCCGCACGACGTCAAGGGCCAGGGGCTCTACGCCTTCGTCACGCTCAAGGAAGGTGAGCACGAGAGCGAGGAACTCCGCAAGGAACTGGCCCTGCATGTCCGCAAGGAAATCGGGCCCATCGCGGTGCCCGACAAGATCCAGTTCGCCCCGGGGCTGCCCAAGACGCGATCGGGCAAGATCATGCGGCGCATCCTGCGCAAGATCGCCGAGAACGCCGTCGATCAGATCGGCGACATCACCACGCTGGCCGACCCGCATGTGGTCGAGGCGCTGGTCAAAGGAAAACAGTAAATGCCCCGGCGCGGCCCCAGTGCCGCCGCGTGTTTCGTGCCGCCGGGGTCCGGTGCCCCGGCGGCGCCATCCGCCCGCTCGATCTTCCCCCAGGAACTCCAGCCCTTTCGCTTCAGCCAACACTCAACTCAGCCCATACCGTATGCCAACTGAATCCAATCCCTCCACTGCGCCCGTTGCTCATCGCGGCTGGACGGTCACGTTTGCCGGACTCGGAATCAACCTTGCGCTCGGCGTGCTCTACACGTGGAGCATGTTCAAAGGCGCCATCGAGAAGGAGTTTGGCTGGGAAGGGGACCATCTCAACGATCCGTACGCGCTCTGTTGCCTGGCGTTTGCCTTCACGATGATCCTGGCAGGCCGCTGCCAGGACAAGTTCGGCCCGCGGCTGACAGCCTCGATCGGCGGCCTGCTCGTCGGGACGGGCATGGTGCTGATCGCCACCACCACCAACTACGCGATTTGGCTCCTCGGGTTCGGCCTGCTGGTCGGCATCGGCATCGGCTTTGGCTATTCGTCGGCCACTCCGCCTGCCCTCAAGTGGTTTCCTCCATCGAAGACCGGTTTGGTTGCCGGCCTGGTCGTGGCAGGCTTCGGCCTGGCGCCCGTCTACCTCGCGCCCACCTCCCAATACCTGCTCGCCCATTTCGCCCTGCAGAAGTCGATGCTCATCTTCGGCATCGCCTTTGTCATCCTCGTTTGCGCCCTGGCGCAGTTGCTGGTGAATCCGCCACCGGGCTATGTGGCCGGCGGCACGCCTGCGGGAGCCGGATCGGCGGCGCCCAAGCCGGCTGCCTCGAACGTAACACCGGGCGAGATGCTGCGTCAGCCGCTGTTCTACCTGCTTTGGATCATCTATTTCATCGGCGCCGGCGCCGGCCTCATGGTCATCAGCAGCATCAGTGGCATGGCCAAGACCAGCATGGGCCACCTCGCCTTCATCGCAGTGGCGGTCATGGCCATCGGCAACGCCGGCGGGCGCATCCTGGCCGGAATGCTCTCGGACCGGATCGGGCGTCGTGGAACGCTTTTTCTGGTGCTGCTGTTTCAGGCGGTCCTGATGTTTGCCGCCATTCCGGTGACGGGCGCCCAGAATATGGCCGGGATTGTAGTCGTTGTCGTGGCCGCGTTGATCGGGGCGAACTATGGCGCCAACCTCGCCCTGTTCCCGTCCTACTGCAAAGACCTCTGGGGCCTGAAGAGTTTCGGGATCAACTACGGTCTGCTGTTTACAGCGTGGGGTCTGGGTGGATTCGCCCTGAGCGCTGTGGCCCAGCGCCTGGTCGCGGCGAGCCAGGGCAGCTACCGATCTTCGTTCATCACGGCTGGGGTGTTGTTGCTCATCGGGGCCGGGCTGACGTTCTTGATCAAACCGCCCCAGCCCAAGGCGCCCGCCTGAGCCTGCGGCCGATGTGAACTCGCTTTCCATGAATCGCCTGCGCAAGCCGTTGATAATTAAGAAAAGGGGTAACCTGAACGTCCAACGCGCAACGTTCAACGTCCAACTTTTAACGAACCGCTTCGTTGAACGTTGAGCGTTGGAAGTTGGGCGTTGAACGTTCCCCGGTTCATGGGTCCAATGCGCATTAAACCGTTGAATGTCAATGCTTTCCATGAACCGTGGTTCCGTAGCCGCGGACGTGAGTCCGCGCCATCTCGCTCCGTCAAAAGCAGAAATCAGCGCCGACTCACGTCGGCGGCTACAAATCGGTTCATGGTCCCCGTGCGCATTAAACTGTTGAATGTCAATGCTTTCCATGAATCGCCCCTCTGAGAACGGTCGATTTTCACTGCGCAGTTCAAAAGTCTCCTTATAACGACCGAGATGAAATCCAGAATCCACACCGACCGCTGTCTCCTGTCATGCGCGCTGGCGGCTCTATCCCTGGCGGCGCTGCCGGTTGACGCCTGGGAGGTGGCGACCAACCTGACCGTAAAGACGGAGTTGAGCGCCAAAGAGGCTTACGACAGCAATGTCTATCTCCAGGATCACAAACCGGACACCGACGCCGTGCCTCGGGCGGTGCGGCCGGACCAGGACTCGTTCGTCACCTCGGTGACGCCGAAATTCTCGCTTGATTGGAAGCCGTGCTCGGCCTTCACTGCGGCAGTCAGTTACGCGCCGGAAGTGACCTTCTACCACGCCGAGTCGTCGGAGGATTACGTGGCCCACCGTGGCGCGATCAACCTGCGGGGCGAGGTCGGAGACGTGCCCTGGGAAATGCCGCACAGCATCACCTTCATCGACGGCAATCGCAAAGGGCTCTACTACGGCGTGTCGAGCCTGCCGGGTCAACTGGATGGCGTGCCAGCGATTGGCGGCATTCCCGTGCGGGATCGGCGCGAGCAGTTCGTGTACCGAGGCGGGTTTAAAACCACCTGGTCGCTCGGCGCCTTCTTCATTCGCCCGGTCTTCGCCGCCTATGTCCACGATTTTCAAACCAAACAGAAACGGAACGGCAGACTCCTGCCCGACGGCGCGCCCAATCCCGATTGGGGTTATGAGAACTACGTGGACCGGAGCGCATTGAACTATGGGTTGGATATGGGCTGGTCGGTCCAGGCGCGGACGAAGCTCTATGCCGGCTATCGTTACGGCAACGAGTTCGAGGGGACGATGGTTGGCAGTCTCTACCGCTACGATGCCCAGGTGCATCGGCCGCTCGTCGGGATCGAGGGCAAGCCCGTTTCGTGGCTCACGGCGGATGTCAGCATCGGCCCTGATATTCACAACACCACCTCGCGCCACGATCCGGCGTTCGATCCCGATTACACGGCCCTCTGGGTGGACGCCGTGGTCACGCTGACGCCGACTGCGAAGGACAGCATCGCGCTGATCTGGAGACAGAACACGCAACCCGCCTTTTCGAGCCCGTCGATCTACGAGGATACCGTGTACGAAGGCACGGTGCGCCATCGCTTCGATAATCAATGGTCCGTGGGTGGCGGGTTCCGCGCCTACCTCGGCGATTGGCACGATCCCGTCATCCGACGCGATTGGATCTTCACGCCCAGCGCGTCGGTGACCTATAGGCACGACGCCCATCTCAGCGCCGAGGCAAGCTACAGTTACGATTGGGTGGACAGCCGTGTGCCAAACACCAAAGGCCGCGAATTCACCCGGCACCTCGCCTGGCTGGCGGTGAAGTACGCTTTCTAACCCGAAAACCTCGCGTCGGGACGGGTGCACGAGCGTCCGAGCTCTGTCGACAAAGCGCCCTGATTGGAGAAGAAACCGTTGATTGTCGTGCTCGTCATAATCGTGGCCGCGGCCCTCCACTCGGGCGCAACCGCCGCGCTCGCGGATGCGGACATCGGCCCTGCACGCGCGCCGAGCGCAGTTCACATCCAGGAATCCAACGCGATCGCGCCGGCCTGGCGGCTGCCTCCGATCCGTCCGGTAACACGGGTCAATCCTCGCCTGGCGAATTACTTTCACATAGACCTCGCCGAGGGCCGGGTCGATCACAAGGAACGGCGCCTGGCACAATGGAATGTCGTCATCCTCAACCATGACATTGTCCTCAAGGAAAAGCTGTCACTCGCCCGTATGCGTCAGACCAATCCGCGCATCAAACTCCTTGCCTGGATTCCGCTCCAGGGCCCAAACGACGGGTTGGCCAAGGGCGTGCCTGCCCCGGGGGACGAGGACTGGTATGCGCGGCGAGCCGATGGGACGTATCTGACGCCCCACTGGGGTGGGCGCCTGATGGATGTCTGCGTCCAGAGCCGGGCCTGGCTTAGGCACCTGCTGCGGTATGTCCGACGTCACTGTCTCGGCGCCGGTGGTTACGACGGTCTGATGTTGGACTGTCTCTGGCCGGCGGAACCTCCAGGACACGACGCCAACCGCGACGGTGTCCACGATGCGCGCGACACCGCGGCCTGGCGAGAGAGCATGCTGTTCCTGCTCCGGCGGCTTCGGGCCGAGTACCCTGGCGCCATCCTCGTGGGCAATGGCGGCCTTCCCTGGCCTGCGGATTGTCCCTACTACGAGTACGCCAACGGCTGCATGCACGAGAACGCGCTTGGGGATCAGTTCGGCGGCACGGAATGGCGGGTCCTTTGGAATGCCTGCCGGACCGCCCTTTCCAGAATCTCGAATCGGCCCGCCTATCATTTGATCCAGGCCGACATCCGGGCGGATCGACGGACCCAGGCTGTAGCCGCGGACCAGCGCGCGCTTACACCGAACGATTGCCGCCGATTCCGGCTCGGTCTAGCAACGGCGCTGCTGGTCGACGGCGGGTATTTCGGATTCGACCGCGGCGACTGTCTTCACGGCCAGCTCTGGTGGTTCGACGACTACGATTGCGACCTGGGGGCGCCGCTGGGCGCATCGATCGAGGGGCGATACGGCCCCGGCACCTTTGCGCGCGACTTCGAGCGCGGTCTGGTTGTGGTTAACCCCACACAGACGCCCGTCTGGGTCGCGCACACTCCCGATTCCTCGGGGGGGATTGGCGGCGCGAGGGCGTCGGCGTTCACCGTGCCGCCGCGCGACGCCCGGATTCTGCCCGCAGGCCTCCGGAAGCCCGCGGCCTCCCCTGGCCGCTCTTCGCGCACGGGGCGACCGGAACAGGCGGCGGAGCCCGCCCCAGCCCGGCTCGACCCGCGTCCATCCGCGGGTTTCCTGCCTGAGCGGTCATGTGCGCAGAACTCCGGCCAGTGAGTTCCAGACCTGAACCTGTTTGCTATCGCAGCCCAGAACGCTCAGGCTCTCGGCGCCGATGATCGGACTGATCATTGCGCCGCCGAGCCGCGGGACGTTGTGACTGGCGAAACGGGGCCTTGGGCTGGCAGTTCGCGCAGCTTCAGGTTGCGGAACCAGACTTCGCCGCCGTGATCCTGTAGGAGGAGGTGGCCTTCGAGTTTGACGCCAAACCCCTCGATTTCCTTGAACTTGCTGGCGGCCACGGCCTCGAGGACCTGCGGCGAGCCCAGCTCGTATTCGAGTGTCTTGAGCCCGTTCAACCAGTGCTGGACATTCGAGCCTTGCACCACGATGCGCGAGTGATTGAACTGGCCGGGCGGACGCGGTTCCTGCCAGGCGGTGGGCGCCAACACGTCATAGAATCCCGCCGTCTGCTGTTTGCGGCCCGGTCTGGCAAAGCCGTGGGCCTTGTCGTCAATGATCTGGTATTCGTGGCCGATGGGGCCCGCGCGCCGCTCGGTGATGAAATACTTGACTCCGCTGTTGGCCCTGGGACTCAGCCGCCACTCGAACGAGAACTCGAAGTCGTTGAAAGTCCGGTCGGTGATGATGTTCCCGCCACCGCCGCGGCGCTCGTGCTTTAGACAGCCCTCTTCGATGATCCATCCTTTGTCGGGGAACGCCGGTTTCTTGAACCCCCGCCAGCCGCTCGTGTTCGTGCCATCGAACAGGAGGCGCCACCCCGCCGCGCGCTCGGCGGGCGTCAACCGGTTGGCCGGCGATTCGGGCGAGGTTCCCGGGAGCGGCTGCGCCTCGAGGGCGACAGAGAGTGCGACGAGGGACACAATCCTTCGAGCGAGGCCATTACGCATCACACGGCCTGTCTAGCGTGCGCCCGCGTGCTGGTCAAGCGCGGCGCATCCATCTGGTTGTTCTCGGTGTCATTTCGCCCGGTGAGGGCACAGGGCCTCCAACGAACGGAGACTCCCGCCGTAGGCCGCGCGCCCTGCCTGCGCCGCAAAGCACAGCGGCCTGTCTGCCGTGTCGGGCACGGCACAGGCAGGCGCGGCAAGCAGACCCCACGCGACGCAAGCTCCATTCCCACCGACAACCTACAGATGCGCTGCGCTCTCAACGGCTGTCATTTCCGCCCTTGCCAGAGCGGCGGGGCGCGCCTAACGCTATCGGCTTGAACAACGGAGCCGACAGCATGCGACTGCTCGAAGGAAAGACGGGGATCGTGTTCGGTGTGGCCAACAGACGTTCGATCGCCTGGGCGATCGCCCAGGCCTGGGCCCAGGCCGGCGCCACGCTCGCCTTCACCTACCAGGGCGAACGACTCAAGGAGAACGTCGAGGAACTCGCCGCCACGTTCGGAGCAGATACGCTCATCCTCCCGTGCGACGTCCGGCAGGACGACGAGATCGCGTCGGTGTTTGCCGCGCTCGAAAACAAGTTCGGCACACTGCATTTGCTGCTGCACTCCGTGGCGTTCGCCCCTCGAGACGCGCTCGAAGGCGCATTCATCAACACCAGTCGGGAGGCTTTTCGCATCGCGCACGACGTCAGCGCCTATTCGCTGGTCGCCCTGGCCCGCGCGGCCGCACCCCTGATGACGGAGGGCGGCAGCATTCTTGGATTGAGCTACTATGGCGCCCGAAAGGTCGTGCCCCACTACAACGTCATGGGGGTCGCGAAGGCCGCCCTCGAAGCCTCGACCCGCTATCTGGCCTACGACCTGGGTCCCAAACGCATCCGCGTCAATTGCATCAGCGCCGGCCCCGTCAACACCCTGGCCGCCCGGGGCATCGCGGGCTTCCAGGACATGCTCCGGCATTACGAGTTGAAGGCGCCGCTCAAGCGCAACGTCACCGCCGATGAACTGGGGGCGACCGGCACATTCCTGGCCAGCGACGGCGCGGCCGCGATCACGGGCCAGGTCCTGTACGTCGATTGCGGCTACCAGATCATGGGAATGTAGCGGACCTCACTCGTACATCAGGAAGCCGCTGCGCCGCTGTTTGAACGCGGCGAGATCCGCAAGCCAGAGTCGGCGGATGTCCCGAAGCGATTTGCCGGCGCGGATCGCCTCGATGGTGGGCGGGTGCTGGAGCAGATTGTTGAACTTCGCGATCGCGAAATCCTGCGGGTAGAGCCGGTGCAGCGTCTGCGCGATCGTGATTCCCACGTCGATCACCTCGCAGCGGTCACGGTCCGTCAGGAAGATTTGCACCCCCGCGCAGGCCTTGTCCTTGAACACACTGGCGTTGGGGGTGAACCGCACGGGAACAAACCGCACACCCGGCAGGGCGGCGCGAGTCAGTTCCTCGGCCAGCTTGACGTCGTCAATGTACGGGGCGCCGACGATCTCGAACGGCGTGCCCGTGCCGCGTCCGACTGAGAGGGCTGTGGTTTCGAGCAGACCGATTCCGGGATACAACGCCGCCTCGGTGAGGCTGCGCATGTTCGGGGACGGATTGGTCCAGGGGAGGCCGGTCTGATCGAACCACTGGGCGCGCGACCAGCCCGCGACCGGGATCACCATCAGGTCGCATTTGAACTCGCGCTCGGCATTGAACATCCGGGCCAGCTCGCCAACCGTCATGCCGTGGCGGACCGGGATAGGATGGAATGCGGTGAAGGTCGATGAGCCGCTGTGGACAGAGCCGTCGACGGCGATGCCGCCGATGGGATTGACGCGGTCGAGAACGAAGAACTTGAGGCCGGCTTTGGCCGCCGCTTCCATGCAGAGGCCCATGGTCGAGATGTACGTGTAGAAACGGCAGCCGATGTCCTGGATATCGAACACGAGGGCATCGAGGTCGCGCAACTGCTCGGGCTTGGGTTGGCGGACCTCGCCGTACAGGCTGTAGATCGGCAGCCCGGTTTGCGCGTCGACGCTGTCGTCCACCTTCTCGTCAAGCTGGCCGCGGATGCCGTGCTCGGGGCTGAACAGGACTTTCAGCGAGATGCCCGACGCGCTTCGCAGCAGATCGATTGTGGCATTGCGTTGCCGGTCGTGTCCGGTGTGGTTGCTGATCAGCCCCACGCGCAGGCCCTGCAACGGTTTGAATCCCTGCCGGACCAGAACATCCACGCCGTTGAGCACCGCGCGATTCGTGCCGGCGTTCGAGGCCCTGACAGCCGGGGCGTTCGTGAGTGCCGGGAGGGCGCCGGGAACGTAGACGAAGTTGTAGCCGCGCACCGCTTCTGCCGCCAGCGTACCCAGCTTCCGGCGCAACGCCGTCACGCTGCCGCTCTCGTCCGGGTGGTTCCGGTTGGACAGGAAGATGACAAACGTGCGCGAGAAAGGGTCGATCCAGAGGGATGTGCCGGTCCACCCCGTATGGCCGTAGCTGCCGGCGGGGAACCACGCGCCCCGCGGTCCGGCGTAGGCCGAATCGAGGTCCCAGCCCAGGCCGCGGCGGGCGGTCACGTGGGGCGGCGTTTGCACCGAAGTCATCAGCCGCACCGTTTCGGGCCGAAACACGCGGACCCCGTCGAGTTTGCCCTCGTTCAACATCATGCGACTGTACCGGGCGACATCGGACGCGGTGGTGAACAGTCCGGCGTGGCCCGCCACACCGCCCATCCGCCGCGCGCGCGGGTCGTGCACCACGCCGCGCACCGGCCGGCCATTCTCGATCTCCGTCGGGGCGATGCGCGGCAGCTTGGCCTGGGGCGGATTGAACCCGGTGTCCTTCATTCGCAGCGGGCCGTATATCTCCCGCGCCAGAAACTGATCGAGCGGCTGGCCGGTGACGCGGCGCACCACCTCGCCCAGGAGGATCGGTCCCGTGTCGCTGTAGATGAACTCCTCGCCCGGACGCGCGCGCAGCTTCTCGGCGCACGCAAGCGCAATGGCCGCTTCCGTGCCGCTCCAGTCGGGCTTGAGGTCGACGTCCGGACGCAAACCCGAGGTGTGGGTGAGGAGTTGGCGGACGGTGATGGCCTCTTTGCCGTTGCCCTTGAACTCGGGCAGGTAGTTCGAGACAGGCGCATCGAGTTGCAGCCGGCCCTTCTCCACAAGACGCATGACGGCCGGCGTGCAGGCCATCACCTTCGTCAGCGAAGCGGCATCGAACAGGGTGTCCTCGGTCATCGGTTCCTCCGAAGGGAACACGGCGCGAAGCCCGTAGGCTTTGCGGTAGGCCACACCGTTGCGCTCGAGCCACAGCACCCCGCCCGGACACCGCTTGTCGGCGATCGCCGCTTCAATCGCCGCGTCCATCTCCGCGAGTTTGGAGGCGTCGAACGCCGCGGCCAGCTTCGCAGACTGCACCTTCGCCTCGGGCCGGTCGGTGCGGCAGCCGGACGGAATGACCAGGATGAACGCGCTCAGAAGCCCAAGGACAAGGACGCGGCGGTCGTTGACTGGATCGGAAATCTCATGCCGGGTCTGGGAGACAAATACTCGGGCCGTGGGGGTCGGGCTCGATGAGGCGGGGCGAGACAGCCCGAAACGATGAACGGTCTTCATGGGTGCAGGCTAAGCAAGCCTGCCCTGCGCGCCAAGCGGAGATTGGGACCGGGGCGGCATGTCTACGCTGCGCGCCCGGGTGGGCGATTAGTTCGGTGACATATTCAGCGTTCAAGCGACAAAAAAAGAGACCGGGCCGAAGCCCGGTCTCTGTGCGGCTGCGTGGAAACGCAGTGAATCCTACTTCTTGATCCGGCCGAACATGTGCGGCACGCCAGCCTCCGGCGTGAACGTATACGGGCTCGTGTCGGTCACGTCCTGCCACGGTCCGAGGATGCTGGTCGCGGCCTGGAGTGTCCCGCCGTTGGTCCACGAGATGGTGATCGTGCCGTCGGCGTTCTTGGCGATTGTGATCGCCGGCACGGGCACAACCGTGGTCGGCGCGATCAGTTGGATCGCGTTGATCGGGGCCCGCGGCGTGCCACCGAATCCGTGCCCACCCTCCGTGGTGGCCTCGACGGTGATGGACGACGCGGTCATGCCGCCGAACACGATGTAGTTGCCCACGGCCCAGGACCCCGGAGTCGGGATAGCCTGGACGTAGGTCGTCGGGTCCATCGGAGCTTGGACGTCCACGTAAGCGGTCGCGGCGCCGCCTTCCGGCACCACACGATAACCGCCACCGCGGGCCTCGACGCCGCCCAGGGCATAGACGTAGACGTCATAGCCCTGGCTGCTGAGTTCATCGGGAATGCCGGTGATCTTGACGGTCGAGGTCGTGGCGTTGCCAGTGTCGAGATAGCCGGTCATTAGGACCTTGTCGGCCCCGGTGAAGGCGTTGTTCTCTTCGCCTCGGCCTGTCGAGGACCACGTGTTGGCGGAATCCCAGACGACGGTCATGGCCGTCGCTTCCCGGACGCCGTAGGCATCCGCCATCACCGAGCCGTTGCCGCCGGCCAGTCTCAGGTTGTTCCAGTTGGCCTGGGCAACGGACGGCACACCCGCCACATCCTTCGCGGCCAAGGTGCCGCTGTTGCTCCCGTTGACCTCGTCCGCACCGAAGTTCAGACCGATGCTATAGGTTTTCTTGCACGGCTCAGGCTGGGCCGTGCGAGCCCAATAGGTCTTCAAGGCAGCGGGATTCTCCGGGTCGTTGAGCAGGATTCTCTGGCCGGATGGAGTGATGCTGTACCACTCGCAGTTGGCCCCGCCGTTGCCCTCAAACCACACGCACCGGAACGGATACACACCCGCCTTCGGCACGATGAAGAAGAAGTCCGTATTCGCTGCTCCACGGCCATCGTCAAACTCCCCGAGCGGCGGTGTGATGTCGGGGATGATCGTAGCGGTCAACCCGCTGGCAAGACCGGTCTTGATCTTGTCGCCGTCGGGCATCGAGATCATGACCGTCGGGAGGTCCTGGTAGCCGGCTGTGCCGACACCCACTGCAATCGGCCAAATGCCCTCGGCATGACCGACAGGACGGTTGTTCACGATGATGCACGCGATGGCGCCTGCGTTCTTGGCCGCCATGATCTTGGCGGAGAACTCGCACGTCCCGCGGTCGACCAGGGCGATGTTGCCGGCCAACTCCGCCGCGTTGACGGGCGCGGTGCAACCTTCATGCGGATCCATGTAGACCAGTTTCGCGCTCACGCCGGCCGTCCACTGTTTGGCCGTGGCCTCCGGGGCCGAGATGGCGTGGTAGCTTCCAGCGGCGGACGCGGCACCACTGATCACGAGCGCGAGGTTGTATTTCGGCGGCGTGTCGGCCACGGTGACTTTAAAGCCGTCGTCGCTGTTGACGCCCATGCCGTAGAACCCGGCCGTTGGGAAGTCGATGTAGGTGACGATCTCGGCGGCGATGTTGTCGGTGGGGAACCCGCCGGTCGTCGCGCCCGGGATGCCTGGGACGGTCGTTCCGTAATAGCTGAATGGCCAATTGCCGTTATCGGCGCTGTCTGCGTCCCAGTTGATCTGTTCGCAGTGGAACCAGCCGTCGACGGCCAGGCTGAGATCGGCGACGTTCGGCCCGATGACGCCGGCCAATTGCTGTTCGGCGCGGTGGATGCGGTTGACGATCGTGTTCGAGCCCACCTGGTCCAACTGCCACACGCGCGCCTTCATACCCGGCTTGGTCGTGTCGACCGTTCCGGGCGCTGTCCAGAGGCAGTCGCTGAGCTCCGTGTAGGTGGCGACTGTGAACGACCACGATGTGCTGTACGCCTTCGCCGGCGTCGCGGTGTCACTGAATTCGATGGTCGCAGTCACGGTCGCGCCCGAGGGCAGCAGGCCGCCCGGAGGCTGAACGGTGACGGTCGTCTTTCCAGCCGCGGTCGTTACGGAAGCCGGAGTCACCACACCGTTGAGCTTCGCCACCACGGTGGCATCGCCGATCGTGACCGATCCATGGCTGATCACGGCCATGACGGTCGCGTTGCCGGCCACGCCCGTCGCGCCCCGCAGCGGGGTCATGTCGGACACCGAAGGACCGGCGGCCGTGCTTTCGCGATAGGCCTTGAGGCCGTTGTTCGCAACGTCGTTGATCAGGGTCTTGACGCCGTCCTTGACGCTGAAGAACTCGAGGTTGGCCCCGTTGCCGGGAAGCTCCCCGGAGCCGTTTTCCCAAATCAGGCGGATCGGGTAGATGCCGGGCGGATCGACCACGATCGTGAAGACCGTGTCCGAAGCCCCGCGCCCCCCGTCGAAGTAGCCGAGGATGACGCCGAGCAGATCGCC
This sequence comes from Verrucomicrobia bacterium ADurb.Bin006, assembly GCA_002071485.1. GTDB lineage: Bacteria > Verrucomicrobiota > Verrucomicrobiia > Limisphaerales > J093 > MWFF01. The sequence continues at coordinate 30,137 of MWFF01000200.1, forward strand.
CGGGGCGCGCCCGGCAGTCACGCGAAAACCGTCGTCGCTGTTGACGCCGAGCTGATACATGCCGGCAGTCGGGAACTCGATATAGGTTAGTACCTCTTCGGTGGCGTTGCCGGTGCTAAAGGTGGTCCCGGGGAAACCGGGGAACATGGTGTCACCGGTGAAGTTCCCTGCATTGTTCGGGGCATCCATGTTGAAATTGATGACCCCTTCGTGCGTGAAGAACCCGCCCGTCGCGCCGGTCAGATCGGCGATGTTGGGGCCGTACCAGCCGAGCAACTGGCCCTCAGTCCAGATCAGCGAATTGGGTTGTGCCTCTTCAGTCTGATACGGACGGAGCAGAAAGCCCGGCTTGGCGGTGTCGACCGATGCGGTCGGCACCTGGTAGGCGGCCGGGACCCGGGCGTACGCAGCGACCGTCGCCGTCCGTGTGCCCGTGATGGTCCGATCCGAACTGTCCTTGAACTCGACGTCAACGGTCACAGTCGAGCCCGAGGCCAGGTAGGTCGGCGAGGCCCATCGGACCGTAGTCGTGGGGCCGTCTTTGCTGAAGGTCAGCGGCGTCGCGGCGGCGCCATTCACCTTCATTGTCACGCTGCTCTCGTTCACAATGCTCGAGCCCGCATCTTCGAGCAGAACCGTGACGCTGACGGCGTCGGCAGTCGCGTTGCCGATCAGAGCCTTGTCGGCAGGGATGGTGGTCAGGACAATATCGTCGACATGCGTGTTCTGGTAGGCATCGCCCGTGCGACCGCCGAAGACCAGCCGCCCTGCGCTCGGGTTGAAATCAATCGCCAGGTTGTCCACGACCGCGCGGCCCTTCCACCACACCGACAGGTGCTTGTCCTCGGTCAATTGAATCTTGAA